>CALDCO010000271.1 GCA_937937185.1 uncultured Flavobacteriaceae bacterium | reverse complement strand
TCAATAACCTGTTTTGCTGTTTTTCCATTTAATAAGGCTTCGGTTTGTGCTAGGTAATTAGACATTAATTTGTCTTGATGGTCTTTATTACCATGCAAAGACTCTGCAAAACCAATAAAATCTGCAGGGATTAATTTTGTCCCTTGGTGTATTAATTGAAAAAAAGCGTGTTGCGAATTTGTTCCGGGTTCTCCCCAAATTAAAGTGCCTGTTTGGTAATTTACAGCATTCCCTTTTCTATCTATACTTTTGCCATTACTCTCCATGATGCCTTGTTGTAAATAGGTTGCAAACTGATTTAAGTATTGCGAATACGCTATAATGGCTTCACTCTCTGCCTGAAAAAAATTATTATACCAAACACTTAATAAGGCTAAAACTACAGGAATGTTGCCCTCTAAATCTTGTGTTTTAAAATGAGTGTCCATTTTATGAGCCCCGTTTAAAAGGCTTTCAAAATGAGGATACCCCACAGCTAAACTAATGGTGAGTCCCACAGCGCTCCAGAGGGAAAAACGCCCTCCTACCCAATTCCACATAGGGAAAATATTACTAGAATCGATTCCAAAGGCTTTTACTTTTTCTATATTCGTCGATACGGCGACGAAATGCTTGGCAATATCATTTTTTGTGCCCTGGGTTAAGAACCATTCTCTTAAAGTATTGGCGTTAGACAATGTTTCTTGTGTGGTAAAAGTTTTAGAAACAATAACGAATAGCGTGGTTTCGGGATTTAATTTTTTAATGACTTCATTAACGTGGTCACCATCTACATTACTTACAAAATGAGTGCTTAAGTGATTTTTGTAATATTGAAGGGATTCTACAACCATGGCGGGCCCTAAATCGCTACCCCCAATTCCTATATTTACAACATCTGTAAACGCTTTTCCTGAATAGCCCTTTCGTTGACCACCAACAATTTCGTTAGTGAATTTTTCTATCTTTTCTTTTACTTTGAAAATCTCAGGAATAACATTTTCACCTTCTACAATAACAGATGCTGTTTTGGGCGCTCTTAAAGCTGTATGCAATACCGCTCTTTTTTCGGTTTCGTTTATTTCTTTGCCAGAATAATAGCTGTTAATAGCTTCTTTTAGTTCTACCTCTTCTGCCAGTGCGACTAACAGTTTAAGGGTTTCTTCTGTTATTCTATTTTTAGAAAAATCGATATAAAAATCCTCCCAATCTATAGTAAACTTATCCGCTCTCGTTTTATCTTCGGCAAATAGCGTTTTCATATGTAAATCTTTAACGCTATTATAGTGCGCTTTTAATGCGTTCCAAGCTTTTGTTTGGGTTGGATTTATCGTTGGTAATGCCATAGATAGTTACTATTTAATAATGGGTTTGCCTTGTTTTATTTCTGGAAACACTTGATCTGGATGAATGGGGATTGGTATAGAATCTGCCTTTGTTGGTAGGGCATCAAATTTTATCGCATCTAATTGTTTTTTTGTAGGTTTAATAAACTCTAAATATTTTGCTTTTAAAGCCTTTGTAATGGGCTTGGCTTCTGGTAATTTTTGCTTAAATGGGTCGACCTGCCTTCCATTTTTCCAAAACCGGTAGCAAACGTGAGGTCCCGAGGTATTGCCTGTCATTCCTACGGTGCCTATAATATCACCTTGTTTTACAAACTGCCCCACTTTTACTTTTCGGCGGTCCATATGTAAATATTGGGTGGAATAGGTAGCATTGTGTTTTATTTTTACATAATTTCCGTTACCGCCTCGTTTTGCCGATTCGATAACCGTGCCATTGGCCGTGGCCTTTATTGGGGTGCCTCTGGCTGCCGCAAAATCGGTTCCCTTATGTGGCCTCACCCTATTGCCGTAAAGGGCAATACGCCGTCTTAAATTGTATCTTGATGAAATACGTTTGTAGTCTACTGGCGCTTTTAAAAAAGCACGACGAAGGTGTTTCGCATCTTCACTAAAATAATCGCTGTAACCCGTTACTGAGTCAGTTTCAAATTCAAAGGCATAAAACGGTTCATTATTATGCTCGAAATAAGCCGCTTTAATATTTTCAACGCCAGAATAAATGCTGTCATCTATAAATTTTTCAGTATAAATTAATTTAAATCTATCGTTAGGTTGCAATCTAAAAAAATCGATAGTCCAAGCATAAATATCAGACATTTTGTAGGCTAAAATAACACTTTTCCCTTTTGCTTCTAGGGCTTCGGAGATATTTGTAGTTATTACTCCCGATAATTCTCGTTCAACATATTTTATTGGTTTTGTTCTTACATAGGCTTTAATAGAGTCTTGAAAGTCAACCACCGCATAATCTTCTTTATTGGGTTGGTAAATAAAACATTTTGGCCGTTGCAGCGAGTCTTCTTTAGAGCATAATAACGTATAGGGTTTCCCAACTTGAAGGGTTCTAATATCGAAACTGTCTTTTGCTTTTTCTACAATGTGAAAGATTTTAGGGTAAGTAATGTTATTGCGCTCTAAAATTTGACCAAAACTATCTCCTTTTCTTATGGTGTCGCGCTTTACGATATAATTATTTAAATTAAAGCCAAATTCATAAACCTCTGGCGGCGTTACAACCTCAACAATTTCTTCCTCAATAATTTCAGGTACAATGGCTTTTTTACAGCTTATTAATAGGCTAACTAATGCAACTACTAAAATTATATGTTTTTTCCCCAATTGTCTAGTTCTTCCTTGCTCCATAAATCTGGAAAAAATATTCTTCGTTGATATTTTGGATGCATATATTTTACCCATTCACTTCCTCCTGTTGCCTCGGCGGTTTTCCCTCCAATATTTAAATAATGGTTTGCCGTGGTATAATGTGCCATTACCCACGTTATATTTACTGTATAATCGTAATGGCGCATTGCATTAATTAAATCTTTATCTTCTCTAACACTTTTTGGCAACTTCTTAAAAATAGCCCATAAATTATGTGTGTTGTAAAATTCTGTAAATCTAATAAATTCGTCTTTGTATTTAGATTCAAATACCGTTAATGTGTAATTTTTTTTTCCTGTTTTATAATCTTTCCCTGCGGCTTGCCAATATAAATGCTCAAAAGCATGTTCTAAGGTCGCACCACGATCTATGGTGTCTCTAAATCGGTTGTCTATAAGGTTAATTAAATTCGTAGAAGCAAATTCAATTTTTCTATACTGCGCACTTTGAAAGCCGCTTGCAGGCGTTAGTGTTTTTCTAAACTTATTGTATTGGTCGATATCCATTCCTTCTCGCATAACATTAAACGAAGAGGTTAAAATATCAAAATAGCGACTAATGCGCATAATTTTGGTTTCAAAAAAGGCGGCAGTTATCGTTTCTTTTTTGGCCACCTGATCTATTTCCCATAGAATCATTTTAAACAAGAGCTCATTAATTTGATGGTACATTAAAAAAACCATCTCGTCTGGCAAATCGGTTCTTGCCACTTGTAAGTTTAATAGCGCATCGGTTTGAATATAATCCCAATAATTTATAGGTTTAGAATGCAGTAAACCCTCTAAATAAGGCTCAACATCTTGGTCTATTGCCTCGTATTTTTCTTTAAGTTTATTGGTGATTTTAAAATCTGAACTCATTAGTATTAGTTGTCTGCCAGAATTTTGAAAGAATGTTTAAGTCCTTTATAAGCATCTAAGTCTGCTCTTAAAGACCCAACTGCTAAATCTGCTTTTATTTTCAAAGGTATTTTATTTTTGTCTTTACTTACCCAAAGTGTTAAACTTTCTTCTTCTTTGAATACACGCCCAGCCATTACATAAGGTCTAAATTTTAAAGACTCTACATTACCAAACTCGGTATCAATGGTTTCTTCGCCTAAATACTTTAATTTGAAGCCATAGTTTTTTTCATCAAAAAACATGTACAACTCCACCTCATCACCTACTTTAAGACTGGAAGTATCTAACTTATTACGCAAATAATAAAATGTAGAGACCATATCTAATATTTCGGGTTTCGTCTCAAAGTCTTTTTTGGTGTTTTTCTTCTTATTAAAGACGTGTGCTTTATTGTTTTCTTGGTCAAAATCGATAACAATATCTTTCTTATGCCCGCCTTCATCAATATTTCTTACAAACTTATAGGGCAATATGGTTTCTTTGTCCATATAGCTTTCATACCTGTCTTTAACCTTAAAAAACCATTTAATTGCTCCTGTGGTCCATCCCTTTCCTACAACATGAAAGGCTGGTCTATCATTATTCATGGTTTCCTTTACAGAAAGTGTCGCATTTCCTGCTTTAAAAAAACCACTATAGCTCATTTTAAAGCGAAACCATTCCCCGTCTCCAAAGGCAGATTGCGGTATTGAATCTTGAGCAAATCCCATGTTAATAAAGAATATTGCAACTATTATAAGTAGTCCATTTTTCATAATTTGATGTCATTGCTAAACAACTATTAAATTGCTTATTTATTGTCCTTATAAGTATGAAATACAATTACTATTCCAAAAGTATAAAAACTAAAAACCTTGACTGTATAAATTACTATATTTTTCGCCTTGGTTCATTTTAAACTTTTGTTAAAACCGAACTAGACATTATACCATTTCCGCCTTAAAAATACTCATTCAAAAGCCAAATTACAGCGTTCCCCTTTTTGCCTGCTCTCTCTCTATAGATTCAAATAAGGCTTTAAAGTTTCCAGCTCCAAAACCTTTGGCCCCCATACGCTGAATAATTTCAAAAAATACTGTAGGGCGGTCTTCTAAGGGTTTTGTAAAAATTTGCAATAAATACCCTTCTTCATCTGCATCCACTAAAATAGATAATTTTTGAAGTTCTTTAATATCTTCTTTCATCCTGTCTTTATGAACGCCTAATCGCCTGTGTATATCATCATAATACGCTTGCGGCGGCGGCGGTAAAAACTCAATGCCTCTGGTCTTTAATTGGCCGACTGTTTTTATAATATCGTCTGTTGCCACCGCAATATGTTGTACTCCTGCATCTTCATAAAAATCTAAATACTCTTCGATTTGCGATTTTTTAGCCGCTTTAGCGGGTTCGTTTATGGGAAATTTTATTCTTCCGTTTCCATTACTCATTACCTTACTCATTAAAGCAGAATACTCGGTATGAATTTGCTTATCATCAAAAGACAAAAAGTTAACAAACCCCATTACCTCTTCATACCATTTTACCCA
>CALDCO010000270.1 GCA_937937185.1 uncultured Flavobacteriaceae bacterium | reverse complement strand
TAAACAAACACAAGCTTATACTATTGAAGGTGCCACTGCGCATGTTGGCAATGGTGAGCTTATAGAAAACTCACTTATCGTTTTTGAAAATGGCAAACTAAGTTTTGTAGGAAAAGCATCTAATACCACTGAAAAGAAAGGCGCCGTAATTAATGCCAAGGGACAACACGTATATCCTGGCTTTATTGCTGCCAATGCCACTTTAGGTCTTGCTGAAGTCGATGCGGTTAGAGCTTCTAGAGATTTTGACGAAGTAGGTACCATGAATCCACACATACGAAGTATTATTGCTTACAATTCTGAATCTAAAGTTGTAGAATCGATGCGCCCTAATGGGGTGTTAATGGCGCAAATTACGCCTCGAGGCGGACGTATTTCTGGAACTTCCTCGGTAGTACAATTAGATGCTTGGAATTGGGAAGATGCCATGGTTAAAGAGAACGATGGCATTCATTTAAATTGGCCAAATGCCTTTAGTAGAGGCCGATGGTGGTTAGGAGAATCTCCTGCATTAAAAGAAAACAAAAACTACGTTAAAGAAGTTGAAGAATTAAATACTTATTTCTCTCAGAGTAAAGCTTATAGCGCCACTAAAGCTAAAAAAAGACACTTGCCATTTGAAGCTTTAAATCATTTAATCACAGGTGATAGAACACTTTTCGTTCATGTAAGCAATGAAAAAGGAATTACCGATGCGATTCATTTCGTAAAAAGCCATAGCATTAAAAAAATGGTAATTGTTGGAGGTTATGAAGCCGTAAATGTGACTGATTTATTAAAACAAAACAATGTTCCCGTATTACTAAAAAGAGTACATAGTCTTCCTAATAGTGATGATGACAATTACGATTACCCTTTTACTTTGGCTCATCATTTAGTAAAAGCAGGCCTTTTAGTGGGCTTACAAACTGCTGGAAGTATGGAACGTGCCAATACAAGAAACCTTCCTTTTTTAGCGGGCACTGCTGCGGCTTATGGTTTAGATAAAGAAGAGGCTTTAAAATTAATCACTTCTAATCCTGCTAAAATACTAGGAATCGATAACACTTGCGGAACTCTAGAAGTTGGAAAAGACGCCACTTTATTTATTAGTAAAGGCGATGCGTTAGATATGAGAACAAATAAAATATCTAAGGCTTTTATTCAAGGAAGAGAGATTAGTTTAGAAACGCACCAAACGATTTTATACAAACGGTATTCCAATAAGTATGGGCAGTAGGTTGTAGGTTAAAAAATATAGAAAAGCGAGTGGTTTTAAAATCACTCGCTTTTTTAAATATTACATTTAATTAATAAAACTCGTTTTACTTACAAACAATTCTTTAAAGACCCCTGTCGAGTCACTTTCAAAGAAAACATCTGGATTTAATGCCGATTTTAAATATATTTTCTCATCAGTTGTGCCTTTGTAGGCCTCAATTATAATGGCATTCATATTATTGCCCTCTATTTTTAATTTATAATCGGCTTGAGATGAAGGCGCAAAGGCATCTGCAAATTTTGAATTGCTCTTAAAAGACAAGGTATTTAAATACTGTGCCACTTTAGTAGAATCGGCATTACGCTCATTAACGGTCCAACCCGTTTCTTTTTTAATGAGGCTGAAGCCTTCGTCTTTAGGATAATCAAACTGTATTTTAGTAACGTCTTTATTATCAACTTTTAAAAAATCAGAATTTCTCCAGGAATTAAAATTGCGATTAAAAGTACTGGTTAACATTCCTTTTACGGCATACACATTTGGGTCGTTATTAAACCGCACATAAGTTTCGCCACTCACTCCAAAACGATTGTATTGATTGTATTGGTTTTTAGGTGGGTCGTGTTTAACCTTTCCTAAATAAGCGATTGTTTTTTTACCATTATTTTCCTCTATGGTTACCTTAGTAGCACTAGAGTCGGTTAATCGATAGGTTTCCCATTTCTTGTTGGACTTAGCTACCAAACGCTCTATTTTAAATTGTTTTAATGCATCAAGGAGGGTCTTTATTTGTGTTTTCTTTACCTTACTAGAAACGGTTTCTTGGGAGACTTCCCAGTTGTTTATTTTTTTAGAAAAGATCATCTCTTGGGTATAACCAGTGCTCTTTTTAATATGTATTTTAGATACTTTCGCGGTATCTATTACCACCATATTCGTTTTTAGTAGTGTTTTACTATTATTTTTTTTTAAGTAATTGGTTCCAAAAAAAACTAAGCCCAAACCCACTAAAACGCCTAATAATAGTTTATTATTTAGTTTCATATTCATAATTTTCTTGCATTCTTTTTAATCGTTTTTTAGCATTCATTTGCATACGAACTACACCATATACAATTACTAAAAAAATGGGTAATAAAAAATTAAGGTATTTTAATATTGTTTTTGTACTGTCTTCTAGGGTATCAATAGGTCGATACTTAATCCCTTTCGTTCTAAGATCAATTAGCCCAGTATCGTCACTCAACCAATCAATAGCATTAACCATTAAATTCACATTATCTGCCTGTAACTGTTGCCTTTGGTTTCCATTTATAGCAAAGTCGCCATCACTTACAATACAAATTCGAGAGGTGTTTCCATTGGCATAGGTTTCTTCAAGTATTCCTGCTACTGTCTGTTTTTGCAATGGAAAATCACTATTGGCCCATTGTTTTTGAACATCAAAATATTGAGGCGCTTTAAGACTTCCTGATTTTTCTGAAGTAAAGGCAATAGGCGTGAATTTTTTAAGAGAATCGTTTGCGATATAATGTATAGGACTCGCAAATTGCATCACAACCGCTTCTAAACCTTTTGTAATGGGGTGGTCTGAAAAATTACTAATGATTGGCAAATAAGGGAAAGAAACATTGGTATTAAACCGAAACATGCCCTGCTGTTGTTGCACACTTACCGAAGCACATTCTGAGTCTATAATAAAATCGTCTTTAATCTCTACCCCTTTATCTTTTAACCAACTTTCTATGCCTGTGGTCATTACAGAGCCATAAGCCGTATTTAAATCGCCTTGCACTCGATTAAGAGCGACTAATAAATTCCCCCCGTTTTCTAAAAAAGTGTCTATTTTTTTTAATGTACTTGGCTGTAAGGTGTCTGTAGGTCTTACTAATGCTAATGTTTTGTAAGTACTAGGTATGGGGGTTGAATCGTTTAAATTATAAGGTGTAAAATTATAAAGCACATCCAATCCTAGTTTTACTTGTCCCATTTCAGAAACAGAAGGTTGCCCTTTGCCTTGTATTAATCCTATAGAGGGTTTATTAGTCGCTGCTATTTTCTTTATGGAAGAGGATAGCATATATTCTAAAGGCGCTCCAGGTTGCATAAAAGGAATGACTTCTTTTTGCTCTTCAAGCTCTAAAACAGCGCCAAGAAATGCTTTTTGCTGTTTCATCTGGTCTTTCTCTCTAACATTAATCATTACTGGGTTAATTCCAGATTCAAGGGCTTCTCGCTCTTTTTCTTCATTTTCATTGGGGTTTATAAATTTATAGACCAGATTATTATCTGAGAGATTGGCATATTCAATAAGGTATTCTTCAAAATCCTTTTTTGTCTTTGCAATATTTGGTGGAAGATTCTCTGAAAAGTAAGCTTTAACCGTTATGGGATTTTCTAGGGATTTCATAATATCCTTTGTGGCTTTACTTAGCGTGTATTGATTGTCTTCTGTAAGGTCGACTCTAAAAAAGAATTGCTCTGATACCAAATTTACAAATACCAGAATGCCTACAATTAACAGTATGGTGATACTTGTTTTCTTCATTTTTACTGTATGGTGTTTTATTTTGAAATGTGTCGTTTAGAAAGTGAAGTTTCGGCTAAAAAAAGACCTAATAACGTTACTGAAAGAAAGTAAATCAGGTCTTTAGAATCTATAACCCCTCTAGAAATCGATTCGAAATGCGATTGTAAATCTAAAGCATCGAAAAACTGTCCAGTTACTCCCGTAAAGTTACTTGCCAAAACGCCAAAAATAATATGGAAAAATAAACCAATAAATAAGGCTAGCATAAAGGCTACAATTTGATTGGTTGTAATGCTACTTGCAAAAATCCCAATTGCGGTATAAGTAATGCTCATTAAAAATAGCCCTAGATAACCGCAAATCGTTCCGCCATTATCTAAATTTCCTATGTTCGATAGGGTAATTACATAAGGAACTGTGGCGATTAAAGCAATACAGATTAGTAAAAAAGACCCTAGAAACTTGCCTACTATTAATTGCCGATCGGTTACCGATTTAGTAAGTAATAGTTCTAAAGTTCCTGTTTTTTGTTCTTCGGCAAGCATTTTCATTGTAATTGCAGGAATAAAGAAAAAGAGTGTCCAAGAGGCAATACCAAAGAAGACGCGAAGATTGGCTTGGCCAACTAAAAAAATATCATTTCCGTATAACCAAGTAAAAAACCCACTAAATCCAAGGAATAATCCTAAAATAACATAGGCAATTAAGGAATCGAAAAAAGTAGCTAATTCGCGTTTAGCAATAATCCAAATAGTGCGCATAATTAATTCATTGTTAAGTTTCTAAAAATATCTTCTAATTTTGTTTCTAAAGGCGTAAGCTCTGTAAGCACCCATTTTTTTTGAACGCACAGATCGAATATCTCTCGTTTAGAGCTTTGTTCTGATTCACTTTGCAATTCAAATAAATTATTATCTCTGTTTACAAAATTGACTTCTTTAACGGTAACAAGTTCATTAAGACTCTCTTGAATCATTTTAGAATCGCCATCTTCAATACGCACCCGTAAAATTTCATTGCCTTGGGCTTGTTTTCTTAGTGTATTGGCAGTGCCATCGGCAACAATAGTGCCTTTGTTAATAATAAGAATGCGATCGCAGGTGGCTTCAACCTCTGGTAAAATGTGTGTGCTAAGAATTACCGTTTTTTCTTTTCCCAAATCACGAATAAGCTTTCTAATTTCGATAATTTGATTAGGGTCTAACCCTGTCGTAGGCTCATCTAATATTAAAATTTCAGGATCGTGTATCATGGCTTGAGCCAATCCTACACGCTGGCGATAGCCTTTAGAAAGTTCTCCTATTTTTTTATGTTTTTCTCTATTAAGCCCGCACACGCCAATCATTTCTTTAATTCTACCATCAATCGCAGTTTTATCAAGTCCTTGTATTGCTGCACAAAACTGGAGGTAATCCATTACTGGCATGTCTAAATACAAAGGGTTATTTTCCGGCAAATACCCGATATGCTGTTTTATAGTATCGGGGGTTTCTCTAACACTATTTCCTCCTATTCGAATGTCGCCTTGACCAATCCCAATATATCCAGTAATCATTTTCATTGTTGTCGATTTTCCTGCCCCATTAGGACCAAGGAACCCTAATACTTCTCCCGTTTTAACATTAAAACTAATATCGTTAACAGCAGTTTGGGGACCATACCTTTTCGTTAAATTTTCTATTTGTATATTCATATAGGATTTGTATGATTGGTAAATTATATTTTGTTTTTCTTTTTTATAATTGTTGAATCGCTGTTTACATTGGGTTGATTGAATTCAAAAAAATTATCCAACAGCTTTTCATGATCTTTTATTCTGTTTTTAAGAATGGAATCCATAGTTGTAAAATGATTTGGAAACATAAAGTCATCAAAATCAAATGAATTCTTAAAAAAGGAAGTGCCGCTATTTAGGAAAAAGTTTTTAAAAATAGAATCCATAGCTTCCATTTTTAGGTTAGAATTGCTACTTGAATAGGAATAAATAGAATCGTAACGAATTAAATTTCCTCGATCATCGTATTCTTTATTAACTGTAATTCTTTCGTCTGGTTTTTTGGTCGTATTTTCCTCTTGAGAATGTATTACTCCATGAACAAAAAACATAAAACAGGTGCATGCTATTAGGAATGTTTTCATCTGTTACTACTCATTATCTTTAGTTAATAAAAAATGACGCTATATTTTTATTTTGCCATAAGTTATAGCTCTCGTCTATTGAAGTTCTGTATTTTTCTGATCTTACTAAGCTATAATTAACTTTTCTAAGAAGTATGCTAAATAATTTTTTACTAATTGTATTACAGAGGGAGTTGATCTGTATTTTTTCAAATCTTAAATAAGGCGAATTAATCTTTAAATTAATGGCTAGAAAGTTCATAACATTTTTGATTTAAATTATACTTTAAGTGATTAAGTATTCGTTAAAACGAAATTGAATGAGTGCTTAGAAAGAATGTGATTCTAAATTTTTATTATTCTGTAAAAAAAATCAAAAAGAGGTTTTCGATTTAAAATGCCTGTATGTTTATGATAATATTTTATCAGCAAAAGGTTCTTAATCGACCAAACTGAAAACACAGGCAGAAGACTGTTTTCAAATTTAATAAATTGCATTGCTATGTTATTTTTGTTTCCCAAAATTAAAAAACAAAAGTTGATATAAAAGTTAAAAAAATGCAAAAATTAGTTAGGGCTGTTCTTTTTTGCAACCCGATTTTCGGTATGAAAAATCTCGTTAAGTTAAAAAGGCATTATTTATCTAGAGCAATAAAAGCTATAGTTCTGTCGCCTGCTGTTTTTCAAAAATCGTAGCTTTTGGTTTTGTTTTAGATAAAACAATATCTGTAAATACCAAATCGCTTTTCTTATCCCCTATTTTAAATCCTTCAGAGTTATACCATTCTAAACGAGCCGGCAATACTAAGTCATTTACAGTTTGCCAATCGGCATATTTTATAAAATGCCAATCGGTACTTTTCGCTTTAGAAAAATACGTCACAGTGTACCCAAGCCAAGCCATTTTATTGGTTTCAGCATCATAATAAATAATGTACTCATCTTCTGGAGATTCTCCTACATTTGCATTATACGAAATTTTAATTCCTGGATAGTCTTTTCCATCAGCATTTAAAGGTTCTACATCAGTATATGTTATGCCATCATCTCCTAAAACAAAAGGCATTGCATAGAAATAGAACATTAAATTATAATAAAATTGGGGATTTCCTTTGTACTTGTAATCTCCATTTTCTTTTAACCACGCTTCCTTTCCATTATAACCAATAGTAAAATCCTTAGTTTCAATTAGTGATTTTCTACTTTTTAAAGCTGTTGTCGTCTTTTCATCGCCTGTTTCTTTTTTCATGGTAAATTCTAAATTTTCCATGGTATTCCATTTTTCTATAGCACCATGCGCTTTAAATATTTTAGAAATATTTTCTGGATATTGGCG
>CALDCO010000269.1 GCA_937937185.1 uncultured Flavobacteriaceae bacterium | reverse complement strand
CCTGGTTTTAGAACAGGGTGTAAAGTGGTTTGTTTAGACGCCCAAGGCCAATTAAAATATAACGACACCATATACCCCCACCCGCCTAAAAATGATAGCACTGGTGCTATGAAAAAAATCAGTTCTCTTGCTGATGCTTATAAAATAGAAGCCATTGCTATAGGAAATGGCACAGCATCCAGAGAAACTGAAGCTTTAATTAGGAAGATTCGATTTAAAAACGACATTCAGGTTTTTGTTGTAAGCGAAGCCGGAGCGTCTATTTATTCGGCTTCAAAAATTGCTAGAGAAGAATTTCCTAATTACGATGTCACAGTGCGCGGATCGGTCTCTATTGGCCGCCGCCTGCAAGACCCACTAGCCGAACTTGTAAAAATAGATGCAAAATCGATAGGTGTTGGGCAATACCAGCATGATGTAGACCAAACAAAGCTTAAAAAAGCACTAGATACTGTGGTGGAAAACGGCGTTAATGCTGTAGGAGTAAATATTAATACTGCAAGCCGTTATTTATTAAGTTACGTTTCGGGTATTGGTCCTAAATTAGCAGAAAATATTTTTAATTACAGAGCTAAAAATGGTGCTTTTTCTTCTCGAAATGACATCAAAAAAGTCCCTCGCTTAGGTGAGAAGGCTTTCGAGCAAGGCGCTGCATTTCTAAGAATTAAAGCGTCTAAAAACCCATTAGACGATTCTGCAGTACACCCAGAAAGTTACCCCTTGGTAAAACAAATCGCAAAAGATGAAGGCGTCTCTGTTTCTAAATTAATAGGCAATACCACTTTGCTACAAAACATAGATTTAAAAAAATACTGTACAAATTTAGTAGGGCTACCTACCTTGAAAGACATTATTAAAGAACTGGAAAAACCTGGATTAGATATTAGAGAACAGGCCAAAGTGTTTACATTTAATCAAAATATAAAATCGATTAACGATTTGCATGCAGGGCAGTTGCTGCCAGGTATTGTAAACAATATTACCAATTTTGGGTGTTTTGTAGATATCGGGATTAAAGAAAGCGGTTTAATTCATGTTTCCAATTTAGCAGATGCATTTGTAAAAGAGGTAAACGACCATGTGAGTTTGCACCAGCAAATTATTGTTAAAGTTTTAGAGGTCGATATTGCCAGAAAACGCATTCAATTAAAGCTTTACAAAAAGTGATTCTTCATTATTCAGTTAAATAAAACCGTAACGTTTATTTGTCTTTCCACTCCAGCGTTTCCATAATATGTTTAATATCTTTTTTTAAATAATGTGCCGCTGGGAGAATAGAATCGTAATTAGGTTTAGCATAAAAATAAAGTGACCCTGTAATAAAATGATTAATACTATCGGTTACATAAAATTGCGACTGGGAAGCGGCATTGCCGCCTACTTCATAAAACATTCCATACACTTTTCTTTTATTGTCTTCGAAGGGCTGTTCTGCAATCTCATCAGCTTTTTGAGTGTGTTCTTGAGTGAAATTTTGGGCGTCTCGCAAAAAATTATTTAAATACGTTCTATTGCCGTTAATCCCTTTATAGGTTAAATAAATAGTCCCTTTAAGTTGGGGATATTCTATATTTATACCATAACTTTTTGTATTCCCTTTTAAAGTTTTTGTGCGCATATTTTTTCCTAAACTGTTACGATAAAAAATAAAAGGCATTTTTTCTATGTCTTCAACGTTATAAATCGCTTCTGGGTATTCTAAACGCAATAGCGCTTTAGGTTTTGGTATGGCATCATTCTCACAACTACTTATAAAAACAAATAAGGTTATTAATATGGCGAAAAATATAGAGGGGAACTTTTGTTTTTTCATTAGGCTTTATAACTTGCTAAACACTATTAATACTATTTATTAACGCTTTAGGGTAATGTGATTTTTAATCGTTTAATACGTTTCTTATCTAAAGCTTCTACAGTAAAAACGTAATTTTTGTATTTTATTTTACTATTGCGTTTTGGAAAGCTTCCCGATATTTCTAGAATAAAACCCGCTAAAGTTTCAGCTTCACCCTTATTTTCTTCAAATATTTGGTCTTCTTCAAGACTAATCACTTTATAAAAATCTTTTAACGCTGTTTTTCCTTCAAATACATAATTTTTATCGTCTAATTTCGAGAAAATAATATCTTCATCATCAAACTCATCACTAATATCACCAACAATTTCTTCAATGATATCTTCAAGAGAAATTAATCCGGAAGTGCCTCCATACTCATCTACAACTACGGCAAGGTGTACTTTCTTCTCTTGAAATTCTATCATTAAATCGTCTAATTTTTTGTTTTCAGGAACGAAAAGAGGTGCTCTTAATAATGCGGTCCAATCGAATTGTTTTCGGTCGATATAGGGCAATAAATCTTTAACATATAATATGCCTTCAATAGCATCTATATTTTCTCTATAAACTGGTATTCTTGAAAATCCGTGTTTTATAATTTCTGGGGTAATGTCTGTATATTTTTGTGACACATTTAATGCAAAAATATCTAACCTAGGACGCATCACTTGCTTGGTATCGGTATTTCCAAAAGAAACAATCCCTTCTAGTATTTTTTGTTCTTCTTGTGTGGTATCGTCGTTACTCGTTAATTCTAGAGCCTGAGACAATTGATTAACGCTGATATTTGATTTTTGTTTTCCTAATTTATTATGAATCCCTAAGGTAATTGTTCG
Organism: uncultured Flavobacteriaceae bacterium; assembly: GCA_937937185.1. Lineage (GTDB taxonomy): Bacteria > Bacteroidota > Bacteroidia > Flavobacteriales > Flavobacteriaceae > JAHDGB01. The sequence goes on along the minus strand of CALDCO010000269.1, from coordinate 16,228 downwards.
CATGGGCATACTTAAAGGGGAAATTATAAAATCCAAAACTTTTAACGGATAAGCCATAAATGTTGCAAACTTTAAATTATTACGACTTGCATAAATTTTGGGAAGAATTTCACCAAAAAGTAATATTAAAAACGTGACCACCACCACCTCTATAATAAACTTTAAAACTGTTGATGTTATTGAGGAGAATAAAATATTTCCAACATAGGCAAACAATATAACTATGGCTATATTTATAAAGTTATTAGCCACTAAGATTGTTGCTAATAGTTTTTTTGGCCGTTCTAGAAGCCTAGAAATAATCTTAACTGCTTTTTTATCTTTTACGTCTTCATTTTCTAAATCTGCTTGCGAAAGCGAAAATAACGCGACTTCAACTCCAGAAATTAATCCTGAACAAACAAATAATAGCACTAAAACGATAAATCCAGAGACTATTGAATAATCGATTGTGAAAAATAATGCAAATAAACTTATGGGTTCAGGATCCAATATTTTTGGTTTAAATTATTAGTTTTAACTGTGTTTTATCTTTGAAGTGGTTTAAACCATTTCTTTTTAAAAAGGCAAATCGTCATTATCTGTAGGGCCATGTTCTGGATCTGTCTTAGGGGTGTTTTGTTGCTCATTATTCTCAGGTCCTTTTTTTGCCGTTAAAAAGGTAAAATCTGTTGCTTGTATTTCTGTGCTGTACCGGTCATTGCCCGAATCGTCTTGCCATTTTCTGGTTTTTATACGACCTTCTATATACACCTTATCGCCTTTTGCTAAATACTTCTCACAAATTTCTGCAGCTTTGTTTCTAAGTACAATACTATGCCATTCTGTATTGCTTATCTTTTGTTTGGTTTGTTTATTGGTATAGGTTTCATCTGTAGCCAATGGGAAACGACCAAGGCAACCACCACCTTCAAAATAATGCATTTTAATGTCCTCTCCTACATGCCCTATTAGCATGACCTTATTTAATGTTCCTGACATCTTCGTTATCGTATTTGTTTAGCTAGTCGTTGTGTAAAATTAAAGTTTTGAAATTCAGCAAGAACTAAATTTAATAAAAATTTACCATCGTTTTTTATTTATAAATTAAAAATTAAATGCTTCAATAAAATTTGCTATTAATTTAGGGACAGGAAATTTTATTAAGTCATCAATAGAAATACCGTCTTCCAAATTATTTTTAGATTTTAATATCCAAAATTTAGTATGCAAATGTTGGTGAGATAATTTATGTACAATCTCTTTATCATTATACAAAGAAACGCTGTATTCTTTATTTGTTAAAAAATTCAATGTTTTTATGGCGTCTTTTAATTCTTTAAGATTAAGTGGGTTTTCGCTTTCAACTAAAGGAAATTGATATAAGTTTTGCCATATTCCTTTATTTTTTCTCTGTTCTAATACGGTCTTATTATTTTGAGAAAGAAAAATAATAAAATTGAAATATTTTTTACTTACTTTATTTTTCTTGAGTTTTACTGGCAGCTCATTTATCCTTTTTTGTTGAAGCGCAATACAACTTTCATTAAATGGACAACTATTACAATTTGGGTTTTTAGGTTTACATTGTCTTGCACCAAATTCCATAATTGCTTGATTAAATTGTGCCGGAGATTTTTTATTGATTAATTCTTGAGCTAGCGCCTTAAATTCTTTAAACCCTTTAGAAGTATTAATTGGTGTTTCGATACCAAAATAACGAGACAACACCCTGTAAACATTCCCATCAACAACTGCAGTTGCTTCATTATAACAAATAGAGGCAATGGCACTTGCTGTATAATCGCCTACGCCTTTCAATTTTATTATTTCATTATAGGTGTTTGGAAATACCCCCTTTAATTCTTTAACGATATATTTTGAAGTACCATGTAAATTTCGAGCTCTGGAATAATAGCCCAAACCTTGCCAATACTTTAAAACCACTTCTTCTTCGGCATGAGCGAGATCGAAAATTGTTGGGAAATTTGTTATAAATTTAATGTAATATGGCAGCCCTTGAGCCACCTGGGTTTGCTGTAAAATAATTTCTGAAAGCCAAATAAAATATGGGTTTTTAGTCTCTCGCCATGGCAACTCTCTTTTATTTACTGAATACCAAGGTGTTAAAATTTCTGAAAATTTCATTAATAGAATTAAGCTAGGCGCAAAAATAATGCTTTACAACATTAAATTTAAATGAATTAGGCTTGAAATATTGAATATTTAATTCCTATATTTGCCAACCTTAACGAAATATTAACCCAAGTAAGAAAAAGAAAAATGACAAAAGCAGATTTAGTATCAAAAATTTCTGATAAACTAGGAATTGAAAAAGGAGATGTTCAGGCAACTATTGAAACATTTATGGAAGAAGTAAAGACTTCTCTTGAAGGTGGAGACAATGTTTACTTGAGAGGATTTGGAAGCTTTATTATTAAAACAAGAGCTGAAAAAACAGGAAGAAACATCTCAAAAAATACAACAATTAAGATTCCCGCGCACAACATTCCAGCATTTAAGCCTGCAAAAGTGTTTGTAGAAGGTGTTAAATCTAATGTTGATGTAAAGTAAAAAATGAATAAACCATATTATTAATTTAAAAAAACCAACATTTTATGCCAAGTGGTAAAAAAAGAAAAAGACACAAGGTTGCTACGCATAAGCGTAAAAAAAGAAGGCGAGCTAATCGCCACAAAAAGAAGAAATAATCCAAAAAAGTAGTGATCGCAGCTACTTTTTTGAATTATTAAAAAAGTTCTTTGAAAACGAATTCAATGATATCATATAAGTTTATCTTGTGTGTATTTTGAATTCTTCGTACTATCCCGAAAATTTTCGGGACCTGTGAAAAAATAATGTATAATCCATCTGTACTTAATTGTATGGATAAAAATTAACCATATGGATAAAGAATTGATTATTAGATCATCTCATTCAGGAGACGTTGATTTTGCCTTATTAAAAGATGGAAAACTTATTGAATTACATAAAGATGAAGATGGAAATAACTTTGCAGTTGGCGATGTGTTTATCGCTAAAATTAGAAAAGCTATTCCTGGACTTAATGCTGCATTTGTTAATGTAGGTTATGAAAAAGATGCTTTTTTGCATTATCATGATTTAGGACCAAAAATTTCTTCACTTTTAAAATTCACAAAACGTGTAAGCACAGGTAAACTAAATGATTTCTCTTTAAAAGATTTCCCATTTGAAAAAGATATTGATAAGCATGGTAAAATAAATGATGCTATCAAATCTAATCAATCGATGCTGGTACAAGTAGTTAAAGAACCAATATCTACAAAAGGACCGCGAATAAGCTCTGAGCTTTCTATCGCTGGCAGATATATTGTTTTAGTTCCTTTTTCTGATCGTATTTCTATTTCGCAAAAAATAGAAGATCGCGCTGAAAAAGACAGACTTAAAAGACTGGTTCAAAGCATTACTCCAAAAGGATTTGGTGTTATTGTACGTACAGTAGCCGAAGGCAAAAAAGTAGCCGAATTAGATAAAGATTTACAAAACTTGCTTGGTCGATGGACCGCAATGTGTAAAAAACTTCACAAAGCGCATCACCCTACAAAAGTTCTGGGTGAGTTAAATAAAGCCTCTTCTATTTTAAGAGACATTTTTAACGATTCCTTTACAGGGATTCATGTAGATGATGAATCGCTTTACATTCAAATTAAAGATTATGTGCAGGAAATTGCACCAAAAAAAGAATCAATAGTTAAATTATATCAATCTAAAGTTCCAATATTTGAAAAATTTGGAATAGAGAGGCAGATAAAAACCGCATTTGGTAAAACTGTTTCTATGGCTAAAGGTGCCTACTTAGTAATAGAACATACTGAGGCACTACATGTTATAGATGTTAATAGCGGAAACAGATCGAACAAATCAAATTCTCAAGAAGATACCGCATTAGAAGTCAATTTAATTTCAGCTTCTGAAATTGCAAGACAATTAAGACTTCGCGATATGGGCGGTATTATTGTTATCGACTTTATAGATCAAACTAAAGTTGAGAATCGCAAAAAACTTTTTAATCATCTTAGAAATGAAATGAAAGATGATAGAGCAAAACATAAAATATTACCTCCAAGCAAATTTGGATTGATTCAAATAACTAGACAAAGAGTAAGACCAGAAATGAATATTAAAACACGAGAGGAGAATCCTAACGATGTTAATGGTGAAATTGAAGCACCTATCATATTAGTCGAAAAAATTACTCAACAGTTAGAACAACTACTAAAAAAAGACTACAAAAAGGTGACCCTAAACACACATCCTTTTATAGCAGCCTTTTTAACAAAAGGTTTTCCGTCTATTCGTTCAAAATGGTTTTTTGAACACAAAAAATGGGTTAAAATATTACCTCGAGATGCTTACACATATTTAGAGTATCATTTTTATGATAAAAATGGTGAATTAATAAAATAAAAAAAGCCTTACTTTAAACAAGTAAGGCTTTTTTATTTATGTGAAACCGTGTTATCCTATTGTTTATTGTTTTTAGGTCCGCCACTTACTATAATAAACTCAGAACGTCTATTAAACTGGTGCTGCTCTTCTGTACATTTCTTACCACAATCATATAATGGTTCGGTTTCTCCTAAGCCCTCTCCTGTTATTCTAGAGGCATTTATTCCTTTAGAAATAACATATTTAACAGTAGATTTTGCTCTATCTTTAGATAATTTATCATTATACTCATCCTTACCTCTACTATCGGTATGAGATCTGGCTTTAATAATAATGTCTGGGTATTTAAACATAATAGAGACTAGTTTATCAAGCTCATACGAACCCACTGTAGTAATATACGATTGGTCATAATCAAAATATATAGGTGCTAATAAAATACGATCTTCGGCTATGATTTTTTCTGTTGGTTCTAATTCTAATTCTAATTCTTTTGACTCTGTTGATGATTTTTCAATGTTTACTTCATCTGTTTCATAATCTTCTAAAACGGCCTTGATAGAGGCCGGCTTGTCACATTCTAATCTAAATTGAGCTAATCCTTTGGCATTGGTCGTTCTAGTTCCTAGAATATTACCCTCTTCATCATATAATGTTGCTGTAGCTAAAGGCAAAGGCGTTCCTGTTTCAGAATTTTTTACAGTCGCATTAATTATCACTTCACAAAATGCTCTAGTTCTGGTAATTCTATAGATATCATCACTCCCTTTTCCTCCAATTCTATTGGAAGACACGTATCCTTTTCCTGTATCTTCATTAAAGTTAAATGCAAAGTCATCTGCATTTGAATTTACTGGCATTCCTATATTTCGTATAGGCTCATCTGGATCTTCAAGATTTTGCGTAAAGAACACATCCATTCCTCCTAATCCCAAATTCCCATTGGAAGAAAAATAAAGGGTATTACTATCGCTTATATACGGAAACATCTCTTGCCCTTCGGTATTAATATGATCGCCAAGATTTATGGGATCTCCTAAGGTGCCATCTTCTTTTATTTCCGACTTATATAAATCGTATTTTCCATATCCACCTGGCATGTCTGATGAGTAGTATATTATTTTACCATCACTACTCACCGAAGGATTTTTTATTGTAAAATCCTTGTTATTAATTGATAAGGCTTCAACATTTTCCCATCTTCTGTTTAATCCTTTGGTCGCTTTAAATAAATGTAATTGACTAAATCTGGTATTAGAGGTGTCTAATTCATAAATATTATCAAAAAAGCTTTCTCTAGAAAAATAAGCCGTTCTCCCGTCTGGAGTAAAAGATAATAGCCCTTCGTGAAATCTAGTATTAACGTCGTTGCTAAGTTTTTCTCTATCTAAAAGTTCATCTCCCTCTATGGTATATTCATATACATCTAAATAAGGTTCTTTATTCCACACGTATTCTTTATTATCATCACCAGCAGAGGTTATGTATAAAACATCTCCTTCTACTACACCTCCAAACTCGGCATGTCTTGTGTTAATTTTTAAGTTTTTAACCTCAAAGCGATCTCCTGCTAATAATATTTCACTGATGTAATCTGGTTTTTCTTGATACGCTTTGGCTCTAATATCGTTTGGGTTTAATTTAGCAAATTTTGACATCCATCTATTAGATTCTCTATATTTAACATTGGCTCTAAGCATTTCAGCATATCTAAAAATAGTCTCAGTCTCTAAAGTTTCTTTTAAGGTTTTTCTGTACCACTTTTCTGCTTCTACTGTATTAAAAATATTGTAATTAGCATCGGCAAGTTTTGAGTATATGTACGTATTTCCTTGGCCATTATCTACTAATTCTTCATATAATTTAATGGCTTCATCGAACTCGAAATTGGCAAATAAATTATCTGCTTTTTTCGTGTTACTATTTTGAGCATTTATAGTTAAACTTCCTATAAACACAAACAATAAGAATAATTTAAAATTTTTCATTTTATACTTGCTTAACTAATTAAAAATAACGAGGCGATCTGGAAACTCTTTTTGGTAAACTTATATCGAAATTAATAAAAACTTCGTGCGAGGCATTAGTAATCACGTTTAAACCAGAGGTAATACTATCGTAGGCATAACCAATTCTTAAATTTGGGGAGATTAAAAAATTAATCATCCCACTAAAAGAATCGTCTAATCTGTAACCGCCTCCAACTTCTACAATATTGTACATAAATAAGTTTAAATTCAAATCAAAGCTAATGGGAGCATCAGATGCTAATTTAAATAAGGTATGAGGCTTTAATTTAAAATCATCAGACAAATCAAACACATAGCCTCCAGCAGCAAAAAAATGCTCTGTTTCAGAACCTATTTTGGTGCCATCTACATTTATATGCTCAGAGTTTAAAATATTAGGAATGGAAGCTGAAATATAATACTTATTCGGTTTGTAAAAATAAGCCCCTGCTCCTACATTTGGAGTTGCATTATTTATATTCTGCGCAAAAAAGGGATCTCCGGGGTCTGTAACAAAAATATCGCTTTCACTTATTCCAATATCATGAAATGTTGCCCCTGCCTTTAAACCAAAAGCCAATTTTGTTTCGTCTCCTGCAGGTAAAGTATAAGAAAAATCCACATAAGCATTGGTTTCACTAACTGGTCCAATTTGATCCGTAATAAGAGAAAGCCCTAAGCCTATTTTTTCACTAACTGGAGAGTGAATAGCTAAAGTCCCGGTATTGGGTGAACCTTCAAAATTAACCCATTGACTTCTATACAGCGCCCCAATAAATATACTTTGCGAAGAGCCTGCGTAAGCAGGGTTTATCACATTCATATTATACATGTACTGTGTATATTGTGGGTCTTGTTGCGCTTGTGTTTGTAATGCAAGCAAAACTGTTAATAAGATATATAATTTTCTCATTATTATCTATTAGTTGTTTTTTATTTGTTAATGTATACCCAAGCAGATTTTACTTGGCCTTCTTTAAATTCTATAACGTAAAAGTACGTTCCAACTGGTAATTCGTTTCCATCATTAGATTGCCCTTCCCATTCGTTTGTATAATCTCTCTTGGAATAAACTAATCTACCATTTCTATTATAAATTTCTAGGTTTTCTACATCAAAACCACTTAAATCAAAGTTATCATTGAAACCGTCTCCTCCTGGAGAAATTCCTGCTGGAATTTTACAGCTTTCAGACTCGGTAACATCTATATCTACTTCGCTTGAACATCTAGTCCCATTAAAAGTAACGTTAATTGTATAAGTACCAGCTTCTATTACATTTGATAGTTCTAGCGCATTTCCATTAGGAATGATATTTCCATTAAAAAACCATTGAATAGTAACTTGGTCTGGTGTGTAATTCCCAGCAATTGCATTTAGGCTTATTGAAGAACCTGTCTCTGCGCATATTTCAAAATCGATCTGCTCAAAAGTTGTTATTGGAGCATCATTTACGATAAGATCAAAATCTACAGTAACATAACAATTCAAAGCGCCTAAGCGATTCACTCTTGCATAAATAGTTTGAGGATTACTCACATTTTCATAAGGCGATGTTAACGGATTTGTTTGAGTTTCCGCGTCGACCTCAGAAGCATAATAAACCACTGAATAGTCAGATGGATTTAGAGTGCCCAAAATAGGAAGCGTATTTGATTCGATATCAAAAAATTCAAAACCATCTCCAGAATTATCATCACATGCTCTTAAATCATCAGGATTACTAACATCTGGTATAACACCATCTATTATTAGTGAAAATTTGGTGTTTGCATTAGCACAGCCTCCCCCAGGAATAGTAGTATCTTCTACTCTTACAAAAATCTCAGTATTATTGGCTGCAATAAATATTTGCGTTAATGGATTTATGCCATTTTGAGCATCCAATAATGAATCATGATAAGTAACAATAATTATACTAGGATCTTGAGTTCCTAAAATTGCAGCTGTTTGAGACCCTAAATTAAAGGCTTCAATACCATCACCAGAACTATCGTCGCAAGTAATTAAGTCGCTTACAGCTCCTGCTGAAGGAATTGTACACACTATGTCTAAAGTTCTAAATGGAATTGGTCCTGCCCATGGGCTCTCTAATGTTGCGCTACAATTTGCTAATACATAGACGTCATAGTCTGTTAAAGGGGTTAATGTTGCAATGGTTACATTAGGAACATTTACGGTTGTTCCAGATGCCGGTGGTGGTGTACCTCTTAATACGACCGCATATTCCCACTCCGTTTCGCCATTATTTGGCGTCCAGGAAATTTCTGCACTGGTTGCTGTAATATTGGTTACTGTAATAGCAGTTGGAGCGTCGCATACAGGCGGACTCGAGGTTGTAAATGGTGCTGGTCCTGCCCATGGACTCTCTGATGTTGCACTACAATTTGCTAATACATAGAAATCATAATCTGTATTGGGCATTAATCCCGTAACAGTAACACTAGTATTGGTTACTGTTATTCCAGATGCTGGCGGTGGCATTCCGCTTAGAACCACTGCATACTCCCACTCTGTTTCGCCATTATTTGGTGTCCAAGAAATTTCTGCACTGGTGTCAGTAATATTGGTTACTATTATCGAACTTGGTTCATTACATCCAGGCGGACCTGATGTTGTAAATGGTGCTGGTCCTGCCCATGGACTCTCTGATGTTGCACTACAATTTGCTAATACATAGAAATCATAATCTGTATTGGGCATTAATCCTGTAACGGTAACACTAGTATTAGTTACTGTTATTCCAGATGCTGGCGGTGGCATTCCTCTAAGGACTACAGCATATTCCCACTCTGTTTCACCACTATTCGGTGTCCAGGAAAATTCTGCACTAGTGTCAGTGATATTCGTTATTATTATTGAACTTGGTTCATTACATCCTGTTGGGTCTAATGTTGAAAATGGTGCTGGTCCTGCCCATGGACTCTCTAATGTTGCACTACAATTTGCTAACACATAGAAATCATAATCTGTATTAGGCGTTAGCCCTGTAACGGTAACACTAGTATTGGTTACTGTTGTTCCAGATGTTGGCGGTGGTGTTCCACTTAGGACCACTGCATACTCCCATTCTGTTTCACCATTATTTGGTGTCCAAGAAATTTCTGCGCTTGTATTCGTAATATTCGTTACGGTTAATGCAGTTGGTGGGGCACATGTTGTAGTCCCTGAACAAGCGCTTAAAACAATTTGATCTAATGCTAAATCACCTGTAATATTAGAGCCATTGCCTCCATAAGCAAACTCAACATAAATGAGTTGTCCTAAAAAAGCATCAAAATTAACCCCCACAGGAGCCCATGCATCTGCATCAGAGCCTTGTAATTCTCCATCCCAAGTAAATACATTAGTAAATGGTCCTGTAGCAGAGGTAGAAACTCCAATGTTTAAAGTTCCAGTTGCTGCGCCAAAAGCATGCATAAAAAATGATAATTCGGCACTATTTACATTACTGGATAAATCAATTACTGGTGTAATGGCTGAAGCAATATTTGTTTGATTACCAGAAGCTTCATATTCTAAATGTACTCCTGGATTACCATCCCAGGTATTAAGCGGTCCTGTATTTGGTGAATTATCATTTGCATTAGTTATTCGCCAATTACCCGAGGTGATGTGCCCATTAAAACCTGTCCCTGTCCAACCAGCAGGGGGAGTGTTTTCTGTTGTTCCAAAAGTTTCTTCAAATACTATTTCTGCTGTTCCACCGGCAGAACAATCTACTCCTACAGGTGGTGGTGGTGGTATTTTTAATGTCGTAAAGGTAATTGGCCCCACCCAATTACTAAATCCATCAGCTAGGCAATTAGCCCTAACATAAACTTCATATGCTGTAGAAGAATCTAATCCTGTTACGGCAACACTAGTAGCAGTAGCAGCAGTACCCGCCCCTGTTGGCAAGCCAGTTCCTACTGGTTGTACTACATATTCCCAATTCGTTTCTGTACCTCCTGGAGTCCATGAAATAGTTGCCCCATCTGAAGTCACGTTACTAGCTGCTAAGTTTGTTGGTGCTAAACAGAAATTCCCACAGGACTCTAGTCTAATTGTATCTATCGCAATATCTCCTGTACTTGCAGTCCCATTTCCACTGTATGCAAATTCAATAAAAATAGTTTGCCCTATGTAGGCATCTAAATTAACCCCTACTGGCACCCATGCATCTGCTTCGGCCGTTTGAAATTCTCCTGCCCATGAATATTCTGTATTAAAAGGTCCTGATGCAGATGTAGATACGCCTATATCTAATACTCCAATTCCTGAACCAAAAGCATGCATATAAAATGACAATTCAGCACCATCTACGGCAGTCGATAAGTCTATTGCTGGCGTTATTGCAGACGCTCTATTTGTAGCACTTCCTGATGCTTCATATTCTAAGTGCACCCCTGGATTGTTGTCCCAAGAATTTAACGGTCCTGTATCTGGGGTGTTCGTTCCAGGATTTGTAATTCTCCAGTTTCCGTTAACAGAATTTCCATTGAAGCCTGTGCCCGTCCAACCTGATGGGTCTACATTTTGGGTTAAGCCAAAATTTTCTTCAAAAGCAGTTGTAGCTGTACCAGTAGTACAACTTACACCAACTGGTGGTGGGGGAGGCATGTTATTTAATGTTGTAAAATTAACTGGCCCTATCCATTCGCTAAAACCATCTGCTAAACAATTAGCTCTTACATAAACTTCGTAAGCAGTTGCCGCGTTTAATGCATTAACCGCAACAGTTGTTGTTGTTGAAGCCGTGCCATTACCAGTAGGAATTCCTGTACCTGCTAATTGCACTGCATATTCCCAGTTAGATTCTCCTGCATTAGGCGTCCATGATAAGTCTACGCTATTAGTTGTTACATTGGATGCCGTTAAATCGCTTGGTGCTGCGCATGTAACGATGCACGATTCCACTTTTATTTGATCAATGGCAATATCTGCATTACCATCTATTCCTGTTCCCCCGTAAGAGAATTCTATATAGAATGTTTGTCCTATTGCTCCATCTATATTAATACCAACTGGAACCCAAGCATCGGTATCGGCTGATTGTAACTGTCCGTTCCATGTGAAAATAGTATTAAATGGTCCTGTTTGAGATAAAGAGACGCCTACATTTAATTGTCCTATTGATGAACCAAATGCGTGTAAGAAAAATGACAATTCTGCACCTTCTGCCGCACCAGTTAAATCAATTGCAGGTGTAATCGCTGAAGCTATATTGGTCGAGTTTCCAGAGCCTTCATATTCTAAATGCACTCCAGGATTTGAGTCCCAAGAATTAAAAGGTCCAGTACCAATTGAATTCTCATTAGCATTGGTTATCCGCCAATTACCATTTATTACATTTCCCATAAAACCAGTACCTGTCCATCCCATTGGTGCTTGATTTTCTGTTAAACCAAATCCTTCTGTAAATATATCTGTTGATGCACCACCAGAACAAGTAACACCTACTGGTGGCGGTGGTGGTGTTTGTAAGGTCGAAAAAGGAATGGGACCATGCCACAAACTAAATCCATCGGCTAAACAATTGGCTCTTACATAAACTTCATAGGCAGTAGAGGGCGTTAAACCTGTTACGCTTGCGTTAGTTACCGTTGTGGGCACACCATTTCCTGTAGGTTGTCCTGAACCAGCTAATTGCACCACATATTCCCAATTAGATTCAGTCCCATTAGAAGTCCATGCAACATCTACAGAAGTAGGCATCAGGTTACTAAAAACAACATCGCTAGGAGGGACACAAAGATTACCGCAAGATTCAACTTGTATTGTATCGATCGAAATGTCGCCTGTACTTCCTGTTCCATTTCCTCCGTAGGAAAACTCTAAATAGATTATTTGTCCTAGGTAGGCATCTAAATTAACTCCAACTGGAACCCATGCTTGGTTATCTGAGGTCTGTAATTCTCCATCCCAAGAAAAGGCATTAGTAAAAGGTCCTGTTGGAGACGTAGACGCTCCAATATTAAGTGTTCCTATGGCAGAGCCATAAGCATGCATATAAAATGATAGTTCGGCACCATCTTGTGCTCCAGTTAAATCAATTGCAGGGGTTATAGCGCTTGCAATCGCTGTAGCGTTTCCTTCGGTTTCATATTCTAAATGCACCCCTGGATTGCCATCCCATGTAGTTCTAGGTCCTGTTCCAGGCGTATTGGTATTTTGTATTGTGATAGACCAATTTCCTCCATTATTAATATCGCCATCAAAACCTGTTCCTGTCCATCCTAATGGCGGTACTTCTTCAACGAGCCCAAAATCTTCTGTAAATATTACTGAGGGCGTTCCTGTTGTGCAGTTTACACCAACCGGTTCTGCTGGCGGTGTTCTTAAAGTTGCAAAATTTATTGGTCCCACCCATGCACTAAAACCATCTGCCAAACAATTTGCTCTTACATAAACTTCATAGGCCGTATCTGCATTTAATCCAGTTACATCAAAAGAAGGAGTAGTCGTTACTGCTTGTCCATTTGTTGTTGGTTCTCCTGTACCCTGAAGTTGAACGGCAATTTCCCATGCCGTTTCAGTATTCCCAAGATCCCAACCAATACTTGCACCGCTACTCGTAATATTAGTAACACTTATATTTGACACTTCCATGCATGGTGGAGGGCCTACCGAAGACGAAGATAACGTTGGCGAGTTCATACAAAAACCAAATGCCAAATCGCCACCATCATCATAAACGATGCGGTATCTAAACCCTGATAATTGTGTCGCCGAAAAGCCTGAAATATCTAAAAAATCTGATGAAAAAGCAACGAATGGCCCGTCGCAGAAATCAAAACCCGTTGAGCCGGCCGTAGATTCTTGAATAGGGGTTCCCCAAGTATTCCAAGTACCTGCATCTGCGTCCCAATATTGAATGGCTAAACTATCATCTACAAGACCATATTCAAAAACGTAAGTCGAATTTACAATAACGAAATTCTCACCTGCCATTGGCGCAGCAGTAAGATCTTTAATTGGAGATTCTGCGGCAACATTGTTAATACTACCCGGTCCAGCATCTGCATCATCAAAACCAAAATTTGATTGCATAGTTGGATCTCCTAATAATGATAAAGGTTCGTATGTCCCACTTAATGCCCATGAAGTATTAGGCCAGTTAGCTGGCTCATTTACTACTTGCGAAAAAATTTGGTGAAATACGAAAATTAAAAGGAGGGATAATACGGTCTTTCTCATTATATTCTGGGTTGGTTGATCAAATTACAAGTCTAAGCTAAATAAAATAATTGTTGACGATCCCTTATATTAGACATAATAGGCTAAATACTCGATAAAAAGGGTTGCCATACTTAAAACTGTTTATAACTTGTTGAATATATGTAATTACTCATAATTTGATTAAAAATTATTCATTTAGCAAAAAAAAGATCACTTGAATACTTTCACGTTTTTACTGTCTGTTTTGACCGCGAAGAAGCTCGTCGAACTCCTTTTAAAAAGAAAGAGATAAGATTGGATTGAAATGCTCGCGTTATGGCCATATTGAGGCCCGTGATAAAAATTTTATCTAGAAGTAATTTAACGTAAAATATAGCTAAATCAATTAAAGGGAATAAATTCAATCAAATCAGGTTAAGTAGAAGGGTTAGGCCTGTTTCCATGAATTTCATCTATTTTGCTAAGAATTTCATTATCTAACTTTAAATTTATGCTATCTATATTTTCTTTTAACTGATTTTTTGTGGTAGCGCCTATAATACTGCTTGTTACAAACGGCCTACTATTAACAAAAGCCAAAGCCATTTGTGCTAAAGATATTTGATTTTGTTCAGCTAATTCGAGGTACATTTTGGTTGCTTCAGTAGAAGATTCGCTACTATATCGAGCAAATCTTGGAAATAATTTTAACCTTGAATTTTCTGAAGCCGTATTCTTAATATATTTTCCAGACAGAACGCCAAATGCCATTGGAGAGTAAGCTAGTAATCCTATATTTTCTCTAATAGCTATCTCTGCCATATCTGCTTCAAAAGTTCTATTAATTAAAGCATATGAATTTTGAATAGTTATTGGTCTTGGCAAATTATTTTTTTCTGACTCATGAAGGTAACGCATGGTTCCCCATCCTTTTTCATTAGAAATTCCAAAATGGCGAATTCGACCCTTTTTCACTTCTTTATCTAAACTTTCTAAAACCTCTTTAAAGTTATCTTTCCACTGGTCTTTTTCATTATGCTTGTAATCGCGAATACCAAATATATTGGTGGTGCGCTCTGGCCAGTGCAATTGATACAGGTCTATATAATCGGTTTGAAGCCTTTTTAACTCTAGATCTATAGCTTCTTTAATACTGTTTCCCTTAAAGCCAGAAGTTCTTATGTGAGCGGTATAATCGCCTGGGCCAGCAATTTTGGTTGCCAAAATTATTTTATCTCTATTGCCTGTTTTTTTGAGCCAATTTCCAATTATTTTACTTGATCGCCCCTGTGTTTCGGCCGTCGCAGGAACGGGATACAATTCGGCAGTATCAATAAAATTAACGCCATTTTCAAAAGCATAGTCTAGCTGTTCATGACCTTCCGCTTCAGTGTTTTGATTCCCCCAGGTCATAGAGCCTAAGCATATTTTACTTACTTTAATGTCTGTATTGGGCAATGTTGTATATTTCATTTTATTAACCTTAATGAATATTGATTATCGATAAATTGTACTTGATCTGCAATATGACCATCAAATATAAAAAGACCTTTCATTTTAAATAGAAATGAAAGGTCTAAATATATGTTAAGGTTTTTAAATGATTACCTTAATCAGACTAAGTTAGAATGAATAACTAAGGCCTAATAACCAGTAGCTCTGTAAGTCGTTATCTATATTCTCAAATGAAGGAGTTTCTGTTCCAGCTGGTATCATAGGTAAATCGTTTAGTCGATTTTGTTCAAAATTAACAGCTTCTTGCTTATTATCTCTTATACCAACATCAAATCCAACACCAATTTTCTTCCAAAGCGTGTAAGAAAATGAGTTTATCCATGTTAAGTTAGACAGGTTGGAACTTTCATAACTTTGAAACATAGATAAGTTAGATTTAAAACTTATCGGCCCAATTTGCCTTGTATAGTCTGCTACAATTTTTGCACCTAGAGAGGATTGGAATACAGAATCTCCTTTACTAAATACAAAATTGTAGTTTAATGGGTGTATCACCACTACTAAATTTTCAATAGGTGTCCATGTGAATCCAATACCAAAATCTAAATAACCTGGGTCATTAAAATTAGACAAAACAGTAGTTCTATATTCTGCTAGTGCAGATGCTGCCCATTTCTCACTTAATTTTCTTCCATAAAGTGAGGTAATATTAAAAACATCTGTAGTTTGTTGAAAATCTTCATTATCTGTTGCTATGTCTTTGTTGTCTAGTTTAACCCATCCTAAATTAATATTGGCTGAGTTTTTCCAGAAAAACTTTTCTTGATTTAAATTCGCAAAACCATTTACCGTAAAACCAATATTTCCAGAGGAGTTATTTGCTACAGCTTGAGAATACCAGTTATTGAACTCTGAAATACTTCCACCAATAGTACCAAACGCACCTTTAGTCCAACCTGGAAGGGCATCTATTTTAGCTTGAATAGCATTTGCTTCAGCTTGCAAGGCATCTGCCGCTGCCTGCTTTTCTGCTTTTTGAGATTGAAGCTCTTCTTTTGTTTGCGCATTAATAGTTGCTATGCCTAAACAAAAAGCAACTGATAATATTATTTTTTTCATATTGTTTGTTTATTTTATGGAAACAAAAGTAGGTCAAAATCCTATCTTCAAATCGAATAAAATAAAACTATAAACAAAATAATAGATAAAGTGAT
>CALDCO010000268.1 GCA_937937185.1 uncultured Flavobacteriaceae bacterium | reverse complement strand
TTATATTAAATCGTTATTTGCTTTTAATTTTTCAGTGTTCTCGGCTAACATTAATTCGTCTATAATTTTTTGAATGTCTCCATTTACTATATTTCCTAAGTCGTAAAGTGTTAAACCAATTCTGTGATCGGTAACACGCCCTTGCGGATAGTTATAGGTTCTAATCTTAGCACTACGATCGCCACTTGAAACCATACTTCCTCGCTTTTCTGCATCTTCAGCATTCTTTTTTGCCAATTCTAAATCATAGAGTCGAGAGCGTAATACCTTAAATGCTTTTTCTTTATTTTTGTGCTGCGATTTTTGGTCTTGGCATTGCGCTACTAAACCAGTAGGAATATGTGTTAATCTTACTGCAGAATAAGTGGTATTTACCGATTGCCCCCCAGGACCGGATGAACAGAAAAAATCTATTCTTACTTCTTTAGGGTTGATCTCCACATCAAATTCTTCGGCCTCGGGAAATACCATTACGGTGGCCGCACTAGTATGCACTCTTCCTTGTGTTTCGGTTTGAGGAACTCGCTGTACACGATGCACACCAGCTTCAAATTTTAATGTACCGTAAACATCTTCTCCATTTACCTCAAATTGTATTTCCTTAAAACCACCATTTGTTCCTTCACTAAAGTCAACTGTGCTTACACTCCACCCTCTACCCTCGCAATACTTTGTATACATTCTAAATAAATCGCCGGCAAAAATACTTGCTTCATCGCCTCCAGTTCCTGCTCGTAATTCTACCACTGCATTTTTAGAATCTTCGGGGTCTTTGGGAATTAATAATACTTTTATTTCTTCTTCTAATTTAGGAATGCCTTCTTTAGCTTCATCGAGTTGTAATTTTGCCATATCTATCATCTCCTGGTCACTTCCATCGGCAATAATCTCTTCTGCTTCAGTTAAATTATTAGTGAGTTCAATATATGCTTTACGTTTATCCATTAAAATACGTAAATCCTTATACTCTTTATTTAACAAAACATAGCGTTTCTGATCTGTAATAATATCGGGTTGAATGATTAAATCGCTTACCTCATCAAAACGCTGTTTTACTATCTGGAGTTTATCTAACATCTTCTCTTAAAAATTGTAAAACAAAAGTACGATAATTTATGAATTCTCAATACGAATTACTGGCTTTAGACATTTGAAAAATAATCAGTTGGGTTTCACGTTATTATTATATGTTTCGTCAATTATTAATCATTTTAGATCGCTACAGAATATTTGCATCTTGGTCTTTTGGTGTTAATATTATTATCGCTGTGATGAATCCTTCCATTTTTCATGCCTTGGCTACAAAACTTTTTTTAGCATTCTTATTATGGTATTTAGTTAGCGATACGCCTGTAAAGAAAAGCGTCTTAAATAAGGACAATAGCGTTATTTCAAACGGAAAACTGTTTTCTATGCTTTTTTTAATAGACAGTTTCGTAACCGTTCCTTTTATTGTATTAATTAAAGGGTTTTTATAAGCACTAATACTCTTTTAAAATTTATAATTACTAGTATGAGCCTTATGTGATTATGAAGCTTACGGGACAGAATGACGGGAAATTCAACTTTGAAATTTCTATACACTATTATGACCCTTATTAATACCGTATGATTAAAAAAAAAGCAAGGCATTAAAAATAATGCCTTGCTGTATCAAAATAATTAACTATTCTTTACTATTGTTTAAATACTTTAGAAGTGAATTTACTTCCCGTTGTTGTATTTAACACATCAATAATATAAAATCCAGAAGACCAACTAGAAGCATCTATTTTGGTGTTTTGGGCACTTATATTATTAAGCTTTACTAATGGTTTTCCTAATAAATCATACACTACGATGTTTAAATTAAAAGCGTCGTTATTGTTGTGTGTAAGATTTAACACCTCACTAAAAGGATTAGGATATAATATGATGGCATCTTCTAAAGATATGTCATTGGTAGATAAGCTACCACAATCATCACCTGTGAGACGAGTAATATGTATTGGATTAGAAAGTTTAAAACATCCAGACAGTTGAGATAGGCTCATGCCAGGTGTTAAACCAGTAAGTCCATTTTCGTAACTAATTCGTCTTACTGTGCATATGCCAGCACCAGTACCTTCAAAATCGTAAGGGAAGGCATCTGGGAGTATTATAATTTCACCAGTGCTATCATTAGTAACGACCCATTTATGTACCTTTGAACCATCTTCTCCAGTAGCCGATATGCTTATTAAATCGGGAGTTCCATTGTCTGAGCAAATACTTATTTCAGTATCGCCACTAGCTAGTTCAATGTTTGCCGAAGCAAATGTTTCACAAGCCCCACATTCGTCATTAATACCATTACCATTAAGATCCTCGAAAAGAGAGAGGTTAGAGAAAAACGAGTTTCCAAACGTTTCATTAGCATCATTCTCACAGAGAAAGAAAAGATATTCCATTTGCCCTGTATAATATTGTCCAACAGGAATAGAATACATTTTGTAGTTTCCAGAGCCATCATAATTATCAAAATCGGTTATGGCTCCAGGCAATCCAGTATTTGATCCAAATAAATCGAATCGGTGTTCTCTGGTATCGTTTAAATCTGCATCTAAGCCTATACCATGAATTTCTCCATTCTCGGTAACTTTAAAATTAAATTGCATTACGGTTTGGCTAGTAACGTTATAACTGTATGGAAATGCTTTCCAGGCATCATTTTCTATAAGTAAGGTTGCATTAGCATCTATAACTCGAGAATCACCATCATCTTGTCCGCCAGCGTAAGAGACTACCAAATCGTTATCAAAAACCACCGTTTCACATAATTCGGCAACATCAAATTGAACACAATCGCTAACAATTCCCGTGTTAAATTGGCCATAATTTGCTTTTACCACAACATCTCTAAAACCAGAGGTTGCATTTTCTAATACATAAGAAAAAGGAGCTTTATTTACTGTAGCCACTAATTCGTCGTTAATATAATAATCGACACTATTTATCCCAGGCAATTCATAATTTACAGTAATTAAGATGTCGTTACCAATATTAAAAACGCTTCCTTCTGTTGGCGAACTTACGGCAAGACTTAGTGTAGAGACTTCTGCTGGTTCTGCATCTTCATCTAACTGTTTGAGGTAAGCTTCTAGTTGGTTTAATTGTGTTTGACTTAAGCTAGAAAGATCACCGTGTTTCTTCCCTGTGTTTTTCGTAAGCACGTCCATAATCGTTTCGGCAGAGCCGTTATGCAAATAGGGAGGAGTAGCCCATAATCCTTTAAGACTAGGAACATCCATACCAAGTAACTTTTTCTCTAAACGCTTACCACTTCCATCGGCAATAGTGCCCACATCATACAAGTAATTTTCTGAACTATTAGTGAAATCTGCGCCACTGTGACATTGGTAACACTGTAAAGAATTAAAAAGCGCTTTACCACTTACTGCTTCTGGGGTAAGACCACCATTTGACGCTCGGTAAGGGCTTTTAGGAAAATCGTCTAAAGAACTAACATAAGCCGCTAAGGCATCTAAATCTGCGCTTAAGCCTGTTTTGGGATCGCCTAATGGGAAGCTAGTAGCATTAAATTGTGCATCGGTAAGTAATCCGCTACCTTTGTTTAATTCTCTTATTTGGTTTTCGAAATCGTGCACTTCATCAAAGTTACCACTCCAATGCAGTCGTCCTTGACTAACACCGCCTTTTCCTTTTAAATCGATAGTATTTCTTAAGCCTTCTCCCATATTAGTGATGTCCCAAACACGACCATCACTTGTCCCATCGATATGGCATGAAGCACAACTCATGTATGCATCTTGAGCTAAACGGGTATCTTTAGAATTATAAAATAATTGTTTTCCCTTTAGTACCTGAGGCGATAATTTTTCTTGAGATACCGTTTTAACAGTAGCTATTGCATTAACACTACCACAGTTAGAGATACAAGAGGTTGTATTGAAAACAATAACATTCCTATCTAAAAAATTATGCACATAAAGCTTTGATGCGTCATCATTAAAAACTAATCCTTTAGGTGCTAAACCTCCAGAACCAAACGAGCCATTAACAACACCTGTATAAGCATCTAAAACAAAAATTTCGGAAGACCCACTGGTGGTTAGTAAAATGGCATTACCAAACTTGTTAAAAGTTGCAGAGGTTGCAAAATCACTATTATCGAAATCGCCTCTTCTCGATAAGTTTTCGCTATTCGAATCTAGATCTATACTTACCCCCATACTTCTAACAGTATGCTCAAAAGTTAAAGGTTTATTATTTTTAAAAATACCGCGTTTTGTATTGTCTTTTTTAGAAGGAATATAAAGCTGTGTGCCATCTGGCGAGATTGCAAAAGCATTTAAATAATTAGGAAGCCCTCCTCCTGTTTCTTCTTCGTCTGGAGAATTATCGTAAGCGATATCTATTGTTTTTGTAATGCTTAAATTATCCCCGTTAAGTACAAAAAACTTACCAGCATCTTCTGGAGATATAAATTGAGGAACATATACCCTATTTTTAGACGGTAAATAGCCAATATTACGAATGGCTCTATTTGCAATTTTCTCTGTATTGGTTATTTGTTTAGATGAAGCGTTTATTGACGCCACTTCTCCTGTAGCTTCAAAACTAACATACACCTTGTTATCAGATTTATTGTGAACAATACCATATGGTGCCTTACCTCTTGGTAATTTAATAGTATCTATAACAGAGCCATTACTAGGATTTATAATGCTAATCGATGAATCGTCTTTGTTAGTTACCCATACCGTATTATTGACAACGGCTAAAGTTTGCGGGTTTTCACCCACATTTATGGTGTAAATTAAATTATTATTATCTCCATTAATTACGGTAACTGTATTGTTATCTGGATTAACGTTCCAAGCCGTATTGTTAGAAGCATTAAAAACGATTGAAGATGAATTTACAGGCTTGTTATTTAAAATTGGATAGTGAATGGCCTGATTAGTCGATAGCGTTAGGGTTTGTCCGTTGCTATAGGTAGCAGTAACCATTATGGTATAATTTCCTACCTGACCGTAGCTATGACTGGCTGATAAATTTCTTGTAGTTACTGTTGGTGAACCATCTCCAAAATCCCATTTGTATTCAACATTATTTTCATCATGATTAATTGAATACATAATATTTTCATTTGTAGGTTTAGGAGTGGTTGGGTTAAATACAAATGGTTTTACATCATCTATATCACGTCCCGTAGAAAAAGTTGTCGCCACAGTATCTGAAGGAATGGCATTACCTCTCCAATCTTTAATCCCACCTCCTTTAAGAGTTACTTGATAAGTCGTATTATTCGCTAAAGGCGATTCGGGCACGAAATTAATAACTCCAAATAATTGATTAAACGATCCAGGAACAACACGTCCAGTAGAAAGATTCGTTACTTGGAAATTCCCTGTACTCATCGTTAATGGATCTATAAAATCGGTAAATGATATCCCTACGCTGGCATTTACACTTACATTTGTAGACAAATCATGAGGTCTTACATATTTTACTGAAGGTGGTGTTTTATCGTCACCAGCCTTGTGCCGCGCAATATTAAGTTTATTTTTATGTCCATGATCACTAGTTACTATGGCTAAGTTTCCTACAGGGGTTAAAAAGGCATAATCGTCTGCTCTTGGATTAGTAGGTTCTGCCCTAGCTAAAGGACCTGCATCGGTTCGACCAGTTAAACTCCATTTTGTTAATCCTGCATAATGCCCTATAAATACTGCATCATCTTGTCCAAAACCATACTCAGGGCGATCTAACACACTTCCTGCTCTTGTATTATAGGTTTTGGTCGTAATTCGGTTAGGGTTACTAAAATCATGCCCTACGATATCTCCATCTCTACCAGTAAATATTTCAGACCCATAAATAAAAGGTTGATACCCTATTTTTATATTGTTAGTAATTTTTAAAATGCTTGGGTTTTCTGGATTAGTAATATCGAGAATAACAAACTTTCTATTTAACCCTGTTCCTGCTGGGGTTAAAATAAGTAAATCACCTATTACAACAGCAGCACGAAGTAACCCATTATCTCCTAGCTCCGATGTTCGCATTCTTTTTGCTAGTTTAGGATTTCGAGGGTCTTTAATATTAACAATAAAAAGACCGTTAGAACCTGTAGGCGCAAACACATAGTCTGATCCTTTACAAGCCAGGGAAAAAGAATACCCGTTATAATTGTTAGGGTTGGATACTCCTGGGAAAGAAAAACGAGAAATGGTTCTAGGTCTTGTATTAGGAAAATCGGAAACATCCAAAATACTAAACCCTGCGCTATTTCTTCTTTTTTCACTCATTACAAATAGATTCCCATCTCCAATAACGGGCATAGAATGAATCTCGGCCCAGTCGCCTACATAATCTTTTTTATTGTTATCGTGATAAACATTTCTAAAATCTCTGGAATCAAACACTTTATCAATATTTGAAGGATTAGAAATATCGTAAAAAGCAAAAGCACCAGCTCCTTCACCGCCACCATGATCGGCACCTAGAGGAACAAACAAATAACCATCGTGCATAGAAACACCACTTACGGCTTTTCCAGTGTTATATTGCTTAATAATTCCTATTTTATCATTTTGAGAGAATAAGAGAATGGGGAACAACAAGAAACAGAGTAGCTTTTTCTTCATTTTATTTTTTTAAGTAAATTGGTTGATATAATATTATGGGAAATATAATTATATTATTAATTTTTGATAATATATTACAGTTTAAAGGCGAATTTATTCGAAGAGTAGTAAATTTAATTTAAAATTTATGAATAAACCGAAAATGAATACGTTATGATATAAAAACACTCGAATAAAATTACAGGTATTTTTTTTGTAGACAAAAAAAAGAAATCGATGATTCGCGAACTTTTTAAATGAAAAAGGGCAAATTTTACTAAATAATTTTAAGTTGGAAATGCTATTATTTAACTTGAGTTCTTTACAAGAAAATTTACGTCAGTCAGAGGCTTGTGATAAAATTTTATCTAGCCTAGAAATTGACGTTAAATATTGGTAGGGTTTCGTCTGTAAACTACTTTAAAAACAGTCCTCTTTTCTTTTTTTTATTGCCAAAAATGAAACAAGAAAGATGTATCGGAACCCAAAATAATTAATTTCGTTTTAATTAAAATGCTTTAAATTCACCTTAATAAATTGGTTTAAAACACTTTAATAAATAAAATCTCCAAATTCGCTTTTAATCGTTAATTTTTTAGAGTTAGCAGCCTCAACTCTTCCTACTACTTGAGCATTGACATTAAACTGTTTTGAAATTGAGATGATATTTTCGGCAATTTCTTCAGAAACATACAATTCCATTCGATGCCCACAATTAAATACTTGATACATTTCTTTCCAATCGGTTTTAGATTGTTCTTGTATTAATTTAAACAGAGGAGGCACTTCAAATAAATTATCTTTTATAACATGTAGGTTTTCAATAAAATGAAGAATTTTTGTTTGTGCACCACCACTACAATGAATCATCCCATGAAGGTCTTTAGAAGTGTACTGCTTTAAAATTTGTTTTATGATTGGTGCATAGGTACGTGTAGGAGATAGTACTAGTTTTCCCGCATTAATAGGGGCGTTTTTAATAGCATCAGTTAATTTAATAGTACCCGAATACACTAAATTTTCAGGCACAGCTGCATCAAAACTTTCAGGAAATTTTTCTGCTAAATAATGATTAAATACATCATGACGCGCAGAAGTTAAACCATTACTTCCCATACCGCCATTATATGTTTTCTCGTAAGTGGCTTGCCCAAAAGAGGCCAACCCAACAATAACATCGCCCGCTTTTATATTCGCATTATCTATAACTTGTTTTCTTTTCATCCTAGCGACTACAGTAGAATCGACAATAATGGTTCTTACTAAATCCCCAACATCAGCCGTTTCACCTCCAGTAGAATGAATAGTAACGCCATAAGTTTTTAATTCAGAAATTAATTCTTCAGTTCCATTAATTATGGCAGAAATCACTTCGCCAGGAATGTTATTCTTATTTCTGCCAATGGTAGAAGACAACATAATATTATCTGTAGCGCCAACACAAAGTAAATCATCTACATTCATTATTAATGCGTCTTGGGCTATTCCTTTCCATACAGATACATCGCCGGTTTCTTTCCAGTACATATATGCTAAAGAAGACTTTGTCCCCGCCCCATCGGCATGCATTATTAAGCAATACTCGTCATCATTGGTTAAATAATCTGGAACTATTTTACAAAATGCTTTAGGAAAAAGCCCTTTGTCTATGTTCTTTATCGCATTATGTACATCTTCTTTAGATGCAGAAACGCCTCTTTGGCTATAACGTTTACTTATTTCAGAACTCATTACTATATATTAGGCAACAAAGATATTTATAAATAAAAAGCCTACAAATAATAAACCTTCTTTTGTAATTATGAAGTGGTTTAAACTTTTTCAATTTGCTAAAAAAATTTAAAGCACGTCCATAAATAAATGGAAACATTACTTATTGTAATGATTTTAATTTTTTATAAAATTAGAAAAATTGTAGTTTGGTAGCAATAAATTTTAATCGCTATAAAATTCTATATTATGAAAAAAATTATTTTATTGTTAATCGGATTGGTGTCTGTTCTGCATGCACAGTCTCAAGAAAAAAACAAACGAATAACCATCTCCAATTCTTCGCAAACAACTATTAACTCTCTACTAAATGAAGGTATCGACTTAAGATGTGGTGCTTTAATTGAATCGAATTCTATTCAATTAGAATTATCTCAATATGAATTAGATAAACTAGACAGTAAAGGAATTAAATATACTATTCAAATAGATGATCTCACCCAATTTTACTCACAAAGAGCTACTGAGAATATTGAACAAGCAAAAGCTCAATTAAAAATCGAAAAATCGAAAACGTTAAATTCTAGAGCTTTTTTAAACAGAACTTCAGTATCTAGTGTAGTTCTAGATAATTTTCTACAGTATGAAGCTTGCGATGAAGTAGACTGGGCTACACCAGTAAACTTTAATTTAAACCCAAATCCTTCTCCTAACTCATTTGGAGGTTGTTTAACCGTTAGTCAAGTAGAAGCTGAATTAGATCAAATGAGAGCTTTATATCCTAATCTTATTTCTGTAAAAGCCAATGCCTCTCCCACAGGTGAGCTTACACACGGAAATACTTACGGAAACTCATCGCAACAATTTCCAGGACAAACTATATACTATGTTCGTATTTCAGATAATCCAGATATAGATGAAACCAACGAACCGGAGGTATTATACACTTCAATGATTCATTCTAGAGAAGTAAGCAGTTTAATGGGAAACCTTTATTTCATGTGGTATTTGTTAGAGAACTACAACTTAGACCCTGCTATTAAAAATATTGTAGATAATAATGAGCTCTATTTTATTCCTGTGGTAAATCCAGACGGCTTACGATGGAATGAAGTAATTGCTCCAAATGGTGGTGGACTACAAAGAAAAAACTTAAGAATAAACCCAGGTGAATCGCAAAGTACTGGCGCTTCTAATAATAATAGAGGTGTTGATTTAAATAGAAATTTTGATTATTTATTTGGATCGGCAGGCGACCCTGGTGGATCTTCTGGAACCCCTACAAGTGATGCCTACAGAGGGCCATTTGCTTTCTCTGAACCTGAATCAAGGGTTTTAAGAGATTTTGTACTTGATAGAGATTTTAAAACGGCTTTAATGCATCATTCTTTTTCGAACGCAATACCTCATCCATATGGAGGAATTCCAACTAAAGTTTCTGGTAGAGAAGATGAAATGCATAAGTGGCATGAGGACATGACTAAGTTTAATCGTTATGTTTCTGGAGCTACTATTTTTACTCCAGCAAATGGTATAGCAGATGATTGGATGCTTGGAGGCACTCCAGATGCAAATGGATCTGTAGGATCTGGAAGAAATATTTTAGCTTCTACTCCAGAAAACGGACATGGCAGCGAATCCAACTCAAGTGGGTTCTGGCCTAATCCTAATAATATTGTCCCTATAGCTAAAAGAGCAATGAGAATAAATCTTATGAATGCCTATTATGCGGGCAAATATGGCAAATTACATGATTTAACTCAAAGCGATATCACATCACTTAATTCTAATCTCACCTACGGTATTGAACGTTTAGGGCAAACTGCAAGTGATTTTACTATCGCCATTACACCTATTTCTTCCAATATTGCTTCGGTAAGTTTACCTGTTACTCAAAGTGGAATGGCTATTTTAGAACAACGTAATGTGACCACGCAAATTCAATTAAACCCAAATATACAAGCAAATGATACTATAGAATATAATATTCAATTAACTAACGGTGATGGTATTGTATTTTATGACGCAAATTTTTCTAAAATATACCAACCTAATTTATTATTTCAAGATAATCCTGATACCGATGGTTTATCCAATTGGACCTCTTCTGGTAACTGGACAACATCTACAACAAATCCTTTTTCTGGAACAACTGCAATAAAAGCGGGAAATACTGTACCTTATAGCAACAATGTAAATAGCACATTAACTTCTACAAATTCTTATAATTTAACAGGAGCTTCTAAAGTATTAATTCAATTTTATACCAGATGGGATTTAGAACGTAATTTTGATTTTGTAGAAATCGAGGGTTCTACCAATGGAACTTCATGGCAATCTTTATGTGGAAAATATAATAAACCTAAAGCTATACCTACTAGTAATGATTCTCATGGCGCTAAATCTAGTTCAAGTCATTCTTTTCAAAATAATAATAGTTCTGGTCGAGTGTATGATGGCGATCAAATGAATAAATGGGTCTTAGAAGAAATAATTATAGATAATACAAACAATAGCTTTTTATTTAATGCTACTAATGCATCTATCCGTTTTAAGTTTAGTACAGATTCTAATAACAGGGCAGAAAATTATTCGACAGATTATAGTGGTTTCTTTATAGATGATTTTAAAATTATAAAAGTTGAAACGCCATGTGTTACTACAGTACCTTCAAATTTAACAGCTTCTACTATCACTACTGCTAGTGCGCAAATAGATTGGAACCCTATTTCTTCCGCCAATTACGATTTAAGATTTAGAGCGCTAGGAACGACATCATGGACAACCATTAGTAGCCTTAGCACTAATAGCTATAGTATTTCTGGTTTACAAGCAGCTACTAATTACGAAGTTCAAGTAAGAACGGTTTGCCCATCAGGGAATTCGGGCTATTCGCCTTCTTTAAATTTCACTACCCAGACGCTTATTCCTTGTACGGGAGCCTCGGTAAATACTTTTCCTTACACCGAAAATTTCGATGCGGGTATTGGTGACTGGATTCAAGCAGGGGGAGACGATGGCAACTGGACGTTGGATGCAAATGGCACCCCTTCAAATAATACAGGTCCTTCTAATGATTTTAATGGTGGCGGTAATTACTTTTATACTGAAGCTTCTACTACTGGGTTAGGATTTAATGC
>CALDCO010000267.1 GCA_937937185.1 uncultured Flavobacteriaceae bacterium | reverse complement strand
TCCCTGAAGGAAAGCAAGGTGCAGGAAATAAAGCTTGGACTTTTATTGATGAAATTATTGTGAAGTAATAAAGTAAACGATTGTTGAAAAAGTATTATTTACCACTAAACCCGACAGGTTTTTAAAACCTGTCGGGTTTAGAAACGGGTCATCTGTATAAAATATAAACAATCTGTCATTTTTGTCTGGTGACTGAATGTTGTCGGATCCATTTTGGTCACCAAGTGCAGTAGAAGTGAAAGTAATTTACCACAAGACCCGACAGGTTTTTAAAAACGGGTCGGGTTTAGGAACGGGTCGGGTTTATATAAAATATAAACAATCTGTCATTTTTGTCTGGTGGCTGAATGTTGTCGGATCCATTTTGGTCACCAAGTGCAGTAGAAGTGAAAGTAATTTACCATTAGACCCGACAGGTTTTAAAAACGGGTCGGGTGTAGAAACGGATCGGGTTTATATAAAATATAAACAATCTGTCATTTTTGTCTGGTGACTGAATGTTGTCGGATCCATTTTGGTCACCGAGTGCAATAGAAGTGAAAGTAATTTACCACTAGACCCGACAGGTTTTAAAAACGGGTCGGGTCTAGAAACGGGTCGGGTCTATAAAACAACCTATCATTTCTTTGAAATTAGGAGCCTACTTTCGAAGTACTAGTGTTAGAAATGCTAATAGTCATTTTGACTAGGGTCATTGATTAAAGATTAACAACAACACCTATGAAACTAGAAATTTGTGCAAACTCTTACCAATCGGCTAAAAATGCCCAAGATGCAGGAGCGCATCGTATAGAGCTGTGTAGCGAATTAGCTATAGGTGGCGTTACACCCAATTACGGTTTGCTTAAAAAAGTAACGAGCGAATTAAGCATAGATACTTTTGTTTTAATTCGTCCCAGAAGTGGCAATTTTACATATTCTGATGCCGAATTTGAGATGATGAAAACTAATATTCAACTTTGTAAATCATTAGGTTGTAAAGGAATTGTCTCTGGAGTGCTCAATGCCAATAATACCATAGATATTGCTAGAACAAAAGAATTGATTGCATGTTCCAAGCCATTATCTTTTACATTTCATCGTGGTTTTGATTGGTCGCCTAATCTTGGTACAGCGCTAAATGAGTTAATAGATTTAGGGGTGAATAGAATACTTACTTCGGGTCAGAATCTTAATGCAGAATCTGGTTTAGAGCTTTTAAAAATTTTAAAAGAAAAGGCCGAGAATAAAATAATTATTTTACCTGGCGGAGGGGTTTCAGTAGATAATGTAATGCTTTTTAAAAACGCAGGATTTCATGAGGTTCATGCGTCCTTAACTCAATTAGAAAAAATGAACTATAAACCACTAATCCCAATGAATAGTTCCAAACATTTTAGTGAAACGCATCTTGGAGTTTCGAATTTCGATAAAATAAAAGAACTCTTAAAAAAAATTGAATAAAGTGAAGGTGAAATTCTATTTGCTCTGCCTATGGCTTTTGGTGTCCTGTGTGAAGGAAGTTAAACCAATAGGCGATCATTCGGTGTCAATTTTTAATGAGACCAATCTCTTTTTCGACATGGGATTTAAGGATAAGTCTCTAAAACTAAAAGACTCAATTTTACGATTAGATGCTGGAAGAGTGCTCGTAAAAAAAATAAAACTACCCAAATATGAATTGCAACCCAAAGTGAGAATTACGGTTACTTTAACCTCTAATGGCGATCCTTGGGACAAATCAGGATCGCTGTTTGTAATCCCTAAAACGGCAAACTTAAACTTAGTTCATTTCGAGACCGGTAAATTTAATTTAAACACCCTAAACAAAGCTTACCCTGCAGTAACACCAATAGAAAAAGACACGCTTAATTATATGCCTAATGTAGAATTATTGCGTTTTATGACCCCCTTTGGCGTGGGGCATTTTAGTGATGATGAGCGTATGGCATCCAGAAAACCGCCTTACATTCCGCATTGGGAAAAAGACATCAAATGGTCTCAAGACATCACCCATTTATTGCCACTTTTGGAAGACGAGGTTTACCTAGGAGTTTATATCGATACTTGGACAAAAGAAGGCTACACTATTTCGGTAGATTTAAAGTTTACAGAAAGTGACATACCAAATCACAATAAGAAAAAACAAACGGTTATTCCTCTGGTAAATACGACTAAATATGCTGCCGATCAAAAATTGTATGATAACTTCTCTAAACAAGCACTGAAATTGAGTTTTACGGCTAAAGAACAGTATAAAAATGCGAAACTGTACTTTATTACCACTGGGCATGGCGGTCATGAAGGCGGTGATGAATTTGTAAAAAAAGAACACCAAATTAGTTTTGATGGAAAAGTAGTGAAACGTTTCACGCCTTGGCGCGACGATTGTGCTAGCTTTAGGCGTTTTAATCCCACTTCGGGAACTTGGTTGGCAAAAGCGTTTATGCCCAATGAAAAATCTAATGATAATATAGCGTCTTCAGATTTGTCGCGCTCTAATTGGTGCCCAGGCAGCCAAGTACAACCTGAAGTGATTGATTTAGGCACTGTTCCTAAAGGCAATCATAGCCTTAAAATTGCCATACCAGAGGCGCAAGTGGCAAAAGAAAAAGAAAATAATTATTGGATGGTTTCCGCATATATCGTGTACGACAATGAATAAATGGTATTTAGTAGTAGTTCTAGCTGTGATGGTTAGTTGTAAAAAAAATGAGGTTCCAAAAACCATTAACTTAAATCAAAATTGGACCTTTAAAAGAGTGAAAGATACCTCATGGCAAAAGGCTGAGGTGCCCGGAGAAGTGCATTCCGATTTATTTAGAAACAGAAAAATAAAAGACCCTTTTGTTGGGAATAATGAGTTAGACTTACAATGGATTTCTAACGAAGATTGGGTGTACAAAACCCATTTTAAGCTTAATGAAGCAACCCTTTTAAAAAAGCATATCGATTTAGATTTTAAAGGTTTAGATACTTATGCTACGGTATTTTTAAACGGGAAAGAAATTTTAAAAACGAAGAATGCTTTTCGTGAGTTTTTAGTCGATGTAAAACCCTTTTTAAAAGCAGAAAACGAATTGCGTATTGTTTTTGAAAGCACTACGAGAACTGAAAAAATAGAAAAAAATAAGTTACCCTATGCCTTGCCAGCTGGAGATCGTATTTTTACGAGGAAACCACAATTTCATTATGGTTGGGATTGGGGCCCTGTTTTAACTTCTAGTGGAATCTCTAAACCCATTTATTTAAAATCTTGGAACGATTTTAAAATTGATGCGATGTATTTAAATCAAAAAACCTTAACTGATACTGTTGCAGAATTAGAAGCGCAATTTGAAGTAAAATCGACTTTAGAAGATCCAATAACGATAGCAGTATACGTTAATGAGGTTTTAAATTCTGAAGTAGAACTAGCAGAGGTTTCTGAAACATTTTCTATTCCTTTTCAAATTAAAAACCCTAAAAGATGGTGGCCTCATAATGTAGGCGAACCTTATTTATACGATATAAAATGTATAGTAAAAAAACAAGGTACTCTTTTAGATAGCATTAGTTTAAAAAAGGGCTTAAGAACAATGAAATTAGTCACAGAAAAAGACAGCATTGGCGAATCTTTTTATTTTAAAGTTAACGGTGTTCCAGTTTATGCCAAAGGGGCGAATTACATTCCGCAACACAGTTTTCAAAACCAAGTAAAAAATAAAGATTACGAAAAGTTGTTAAACGATGCTGTAGAAGCGAATATGAACATGCTTCGCGTTTGGGGAGGAGGGATTTACGAAAATGATATTTTTTATGAGTTGTGTGATGAAAAAGGGCTAATGGTTTGGCAAGATTTTATGTTTGCTTGCGCTATGTATCCCGGTGATGAGGCCTTTTTACAGAATGTAAAAATTGAAGCCACGCAACAAGTAAAACGTTTGCGAAATTATGCCAGTATTGCTCTATGGTGTGGCAATAACGAAAATAATGAAGGTTGGAAACGTTGGGGATGGCAAGCCAACAGGAGTGAAGAAGAAAAAGAAGAAATCTGGAACAACTACCTAAAGCTATTCGACACCTTACTTCCTGAAACAGTGCGTAAGCATTCTAATACTAGTTACTGGCAAAGTTCTCCAAAATACGGGAGAGGAAATCCAAAATATAAAACAGAAGGCGATGCACACGATTGGTGGATTTGGCACGACGAATACCCTTTTGAGCATTTGTTAGAGGCGGTACCGCGTTTTATGAGTGAGTTTGGATTTCAGTCCTTTCCCAGTTATGAAACCATAAAATATATTAATGGTAATGAAAGTACTTCAATAACTTCAAAAGCCTTTGAAACGCATCAAAAACACCCAAGAGGCTATTCAATTATAAAGAATTACATGGCACGCGATTACCCCATACCTAATAATGAAGAAGATTATGTGTATGTTAGTCAATTGCTACAAGCCAATGGCATGGTTATGGGTTTTGAAGCGCAACGTCGTGCAAAACCGTATAATATGGGAACACTGTATTGGCAACTTAACGATTGCTGGCCAGTCGTTTCTTGGTCGGGTATCGATTTTTTAGGGAATTGGAAAGCCCTACATTACAAAACAAAGAAAGCCTTTAAAAATGTTTTAATAGCCTCGCAAGTGGTAAACGATACCTTAAGTACTTATGTCGTTAATGACGATTTGAAGGCGCATAAAGGGGATTTGAAGTTGCAAATTATGGATTTTAATGGCATAATTTTGCATGAAGCGGTTAAACCCATTGTAGTGGAGGCCAATAGTAGTGAAATAAAATACCAATTTAATGTTTCAAAATTTAATAAAGAGGAAGTGGTTATTGTGTCAACATTTAATAAGGGAAAATCTGTTTTTTATCTTGCGAAACACAAGGCGCTAAAACTTCAAAAAGGCGATATAGAACAAATCATCACAAAAACTGAAACAGGCTTTTCTATAGCGTTGTCGAGTAAAACATTGCAAAAGGAGGTGTTTTTAATTTCGAATGCGAAAGGCCATTTTAGTGATAATTTTTTCGATTTGCTGCCTAATGAAAGTCGTGTGGTTCATTTTAGCACCAAGGCTTTAAAAATGGATCGTTTACAAATAAAAACGGTTAACAATTTATTAAGATTAAAATAGTATTTATAGCGTAATTTTGTGACACTAGATTTCTTTCTATGATTCGCTTACTTATAGTTGCTGTTGTTTTTTTAATTATTGATATTTATGCTTTCCAAGCGGTAAAAAC
Organism: uncultured Flavobacteriaceae bacterium; assembly: GCA_937937185.1. Classification (GTDB taxonomy): domain Bacteria; phylum Bacteroidota; class Bacteroidia; order Flavobacteriales; family Flavobacteriaceae; genus JAHDGB01. Next base: position 2,856 of record CALDCO010000267.1, on the reverse strand, counting down.
TCTTTTTAAAAGCCAATGGGCATTATGGATTTACATCATGATATCCGTTGGTGTTTATGGCTATTTTGCATATGTGTTTTTAAACTACGATAGAAGTGTAGGGCCCAATTTTAAAACCTTAAGAGCCATCGGGCTTTTTTTATTAATGTTTGTGCCCAAAGTCGTTTTATTATTGGTCATGTTTGGTGAAGATATTGTACGTCTTTTTGTGTGGGGTTATAATTATTTAGCGAATAATTTTTTATCGGGCACTTCCGAAAACTATTTTCCTGGTAGGCGCTTATTTCTAAGTAAACTGGCATTGGGTTTGGCTACCATTCCTTTTGCGTCATTGCTTTATGGCATATTTAAAGGGAAATATAATTTTAAAGTATTAAAATACACCCTGCATTATGATGATTTACCAGAAGCTTTTGATGGCTTTAAACTCACACAAATAAGCGATATTCATTCTGGGAGTTTCGATAGTCGAGAAGAAATAGAGTATGCGGTAGATTTAATAAATGAGCAAGATACCGATGTTATTTTGTTTACTGGCGATATTGTAAATACCAAAGCTAATGAAATGGATCCTTGGATCAATACGTTTAAGCGTATTAAAATGCCTCAATTTGGGAAGTATTCGGTATTAGGAAATCATGATTATGGCGAATATGTTTCTTGGCCCAATAAGGAAGCCAAAGCTGCTAATTTTGAAGCCATAAAAGGGATTCATGATAAGATCGATTTTAAACTACTACTAAACGAAAGCCAGTACCTTGAAAAAGATGGCGAGCGCATTGCTCTTGTAGGTGTTGAAAACTGGGGGAAAAGCTTTAAAAAAGCTGGCGATTTAAATAAAGCAATAAGTACGATATCTAGCAACGATTTTAAAATTTTATTAAGTCATGATCCTTCACATTGGGAATATGAAGTAAAGTCTCATAAAGAACAATTTCATTTAACATTAAGCGGTCATACTCACGGGTTACAATTTGGAATAGAGATCCCAGGTTTTTTTAAATGGAGTCCTGTACAATACGTTTATAAACAATGGGCAGGCTTGTATAATGAGGCCAGCCAGTACTTAAATGTAAATCGAGGTTTCGGATTTCATGCCTATCCTGGGCGTGTTGGAATTTGGCCTGAAATAACAGTTATAGAACTTAAAAAAAGCACGCAAAATGCTTAATTTCAGGGAAATGTTATATTTGTACAACAATTGTTTTAAAAAATACTTAGAGAAATGTCAAAATTTGGTGATTTAGTAGATGCTAATATTCCAGTACTGTTAGATTTTTTTACAGAATGGAATGAACAATCTACAGCAATGCATCCCGTATTAAGAGATGTCGCTGCGGCACTTGGCGATAAAGCTAAAGTGATTAAAATAGATGTCGACAAAAACAAAGAACTCTCTGAGGCCTTGCGAGTAAAAGGCTTACCAACACTTATGATTTATAAAGATGGCGAAATGAAATGGCGCCAAAGTGGTGAGCAAGATGCGAATACCTTAATTTCTTTAGTGCAGCAATACGTTTAACCACTAAAGTTTTTAGACGTTATAGGGGCAAAGCGAAACCCTTTTTGGGTGTAATGCTCTAAGACTTTAGGCAAAGCATATTGCATATTTCTTGATGCTTTTACACTATCGTGAAAAACAATAATACTTCTGTTAGTCGCATTTTTTAGCACCTTATTTAAACACTTTTTTGGTGTCATATAATCCTCCCAATCAAAAGTAACGACATCCCACATAATTATTTTGTAACCTCGTTTTATTAACGCTTTTCCTTGTTTGTTTTTTAATTGCCCAAATGGCGGGCGGAAAAGATTAACGATTAATGATTTTTGATTGATGATTTCGGAGTTTTGAATTTCGGAATTTGCGATTTGGGCGTTTATAATGCGTTCTGCTTTTTTAAAATCTTCTAAATAGACTTCAGTTTTAGTGCACCATCCTTGAACATGCGTATGTGTATGGTTGCCTATGCTATGGCCTTCAGCTAAAATCTTATTAAAAATTTCGGGATGTTTTTCAATATTATTTCCTATGCAAAAAAAAGTCGCTTTGGCGTTGTATTGTTTTAAAATCGATAACACCCATGGTGTTATTTTAGGGATGGGGCCATCGTCAAAAGTAAGGTAGATCACCTTTTCATGTTTATTTGTAGATAAAAATTCCCAAACATAGTTTGGGAATAGTTTTTTAAATAACCAAGGTGTTTTTGAAGGTACTAATCTCAAAATTGTTTAGTCTTTAATTGGAATACTACTGTCTCTATTAATATCGCGCTCTTCTTTTAGAGGGGCCTCTTCTTCGTCCTCTTCGTCCTCTCCATAGAAATATTTAAACTTTTTAATATAATTATTAAACACTCGCGATTCTTCAAGTGCAAATTCTTTGTCATACTCTATAAGTTGATCTATTAGCGCCTTGTACCGTTCAATATCGGTAATAATGTCTTGGAAATGGCGCTCTTGGTTTTCAATGGTAAGCGTGCTATAGTATTTTAAATTTTCTTGGTACTTAATGGTCACATCTTTAAACAATTGTCGGGCCTTGTCTTGCGCTTTTACTTCATAATAAGCGCCAATATAAGGTTCTAAAAGGGTATAATAACCAAATTTATCAACTGGCATGTTATTCATGGCAATATCGGCCAGTTCTTCGGCTTTATCAAGTTGCTCTTCGTTAATTAGCTGCTCTATTGCTCTAGCGATATTCCCTCGATAGGTAATGGAGTTTTTTCGGGTTTCAACATCATGATAAATGTTATCACTGCCACTATTACCCCAATCCCAGTTTTTAATTTTGTTGTACATGATGTCACTATCTACCCGTCCCATATCAAAAGGATTGGCGCGCGCCACTGG
>CALDCO010000266.1 GCA_937937185.1 uncultured Flavobacteriaceae bacterium | reverse complement strand
TCGGAAAAATTAGAGTTAAACGAAGGTAAAGAATAGCTAGAAACAATATTGCCTCCCAGATGTTTAAAGTAGTTTTTAGCAATTTCTAAAACGGTTGCACCTCCTCTTGCTCCAGGGGAAGTCGACATTACTAACATGGGTTTATTATTCCATAATTTGCTTTCAATTCTAGAAGTCCAATCCATTAAATTTTTAAACACAGTTGTGTAAGCACCATTATGCTCTGCCAGCGACAGTACAATTCCATTAGCAGATTTAATGCGCTCTAAAAACCGTTTTGCGTTATCTGGAATTCCGTTTTTTGACTCGTAATCAATGCTATACAGTGGTAACTCAAAATCGTTAAGATCTAAAACTTCAACCAATACATTATCTATTAAACCTGAAGCATAAATTACTAGTTGTTTATTTATTGAAGTTTTACTATTACTCCCTGCAAAGGCTATTATTTTAGTCATGAATAAATTTTTTATTTTATAAAGTTACAAAATATATGTTGTGGAATATGCTTACATAAAAATCATCATTTTTTAGCAGAAAAATAAACTAAAAACTTTTGTACTTTAGCTGAAAAATTGGCAAATGTTATGGACATAAACTTCAATAAGAACGAAGATTATAACAAGTTATTAGTATCAGATTTAAGAAGTCGATTCGCGAAGGTAAAATTAGGAGGTGGACAAAAACGTATTGATAAACATCATTCCAAAGGAAAATTAACAGCAAGAGAAAGAATAGATTACCTTTTAGATAAAAAGAAAAAATGTATAGAAATTGGTGCCTTCGCTGGAGAAGGTATGTATAAAGAGCATGGCGGCTGCCCTTCTGGAGGTGTCGTCGTTAAAATAGGCTACATAAAAGGAAAACAGTGTGTTGTTGTTGCTAATGACGCTACAGTAAAAGCTGGTGCTTGGTTTCCCATTACTGGAAAAAAGAATTTAAGAGCCCAAGAAATTGCGATTGAAAATAAATTACCCATTATTTATTTAGTAGATAGTGCAGGTGTTTATTTGCCTATGCAAGATGAAATCTTTCCTGATAAAGAACATTTTGGGCGTATTTTTAGAAATAATGCCGTGATGAGTAGCCAAGGAATTACTCAAATAGCAGCGGTTATGGGCAGTTGTGTAGCAGGAGGTGCTTATTTGCCAATAATGAGTGACGAAGCCCTTATTGTTAACAAAACAGGGAGTATTTTTTTAGCAGGCAGCTATTTAGTGAAAGCAGCAATAGGTGAAAGTATAGATAATGAAACTTTAGGCGGAGCAACTACACATTGTGAAATTTCTGGAGTTACAGATTATAAAGCCAAAGATGATCATGACGCGCTTGATACCATAAAACGTATTGTTGATAAAATAGGTGATTTTGATAAAGCAGGTTACAATCGCAGTGTTGCAAAAAAACCTAAAGAAAACCCTGAAGACATTTATGGTATTCTTCCAAAATCTCGAGCCGACCAATACGACATGCTCGAAATTATTAAGCGCTTAGTAGACCAATCTGAATATGATGAATATAAAGCAGGCTACGGCCAAACCATTATTACGGCCTATGCAAGAATAGAAGGTTGGGCTGTTGGTATTGTTGCCAACCAACGTAAATTAGTGAAAACTAAAAAAGGGGAAATGCAATTTGGTGGTGTTATTTATAACGACAGTGCAGATAAAGCCACGCGTTTTATTGCCAATTGTAATCAAAAGAAAATTCCTTTAGTGTTTTTACAAGATGTTACTGGTTTTATGGTTGGAAGTAAGAGTGAACATGGCGGTATTATTAAAGACGGTGCTAAAATGGTAAATGCATTAAGTAATAGTGTGGTGCCAAAGTTCACCATAATTATTGGTAACAGTTATGGTGCTGGTAATTATGCCATGTGCGGAAAAGCATACGACCCGAGATTGATTGTCGCTTGGCCTAGTGCTGAATTGGCTGTGATGAGCGGAAATTCGGCGGCCAAAGTGTTATTACAAATTGAAAAGGCATCTTTAGAAAAAAAAGGGGAGAAATTCACAAAAGAAAAAGAAGACGAGTTATTTAATAAGATAAAAACACGCTACGATAACCAAGTTTCGCCTTATTATGCAGCCTCTAGAATTTGGACAGATGCTATTATTGACCCCTTAGATACCAGAACTTGGATTAGTATGGGTATTGAAGCAGCAAACCATGCGCCAATTGAAAAACCTTTTAACATGGGCGTTTTACAGGTTTAGTTTTTCGCTTTGTTTTAGAAATTTTAATTATAGCTAAATCAATATAAAATAACACCAATATTCATAGAAAAAACATAGATTTTCGCGTTAAAAAGCCTCGGTGTAGCTAAGGCTATACCTATGTTTTTTGCCTTAAACTCTAGCTTTTTTCTTTATAAATCTTAAGCGACATTTTACATTGGTTTAGCTATAGAATTAATTTATATTTTTAATAGCGACACGCATCTTGGTTTTTACTTTGCTCTAAAAATGATTAAAGCTCTAAACCTTTATGGTTATAGAAAGTCTCTTGAGAATAAATTCTAGGTCAATTTTTTATTCCTATTTTTAAAAAAAAAATACACGAAAACTCAACCTTTTATTCTTTAGTTTGCGCCTTGGTAGTCTGGTATTTTCGTAGTAGATTTGATTAATCCTATTAAACAAAAATACCATGAAAAAAATCACCCTTTTATGCTTTAGCTTACTCCTTGTTAATCTGCTATTTTCTCAACAACAAGCTATAAAAATAACGAATCAAACTTCTAACAAAGAAATTACAATTAAAGAAAATAAAAGGATTAAGATTAAAACAACTAACGGCGAAAAGATTTCTGGGCGTTTTAAAATTGATGGAAACAATTCTATATTAATAAAAGATAAAAGTATTGAATTTTCAGATATTGAAGAAATAAAACGCAATTCTTTACTGCTCTCCATTTTTACTAGCGGCGTCCTTATTTATGCCGGAGCCATTACAGCTGGTTTTGGGGTGTTAATAGGAGTTTTAGTTAATTCGAACGCCTTTTGGTTAGCGGTGCCTGCTGCTGCGATGATTTACGGGGGCATAAAATCTCCTAATCTTCAAAAAAAATACAAAAAAAGTAGCAATTGGACCTTTGAGACCACAACGATTTCTAACTAAAAAATTAGTAAAAAACAACGCGCTCGTTGCTTCTAAATCAAGAAG
>CALDCO010000265.1 GCA_937937185.1 uncultured Flavobacteriaceae bacterium | reverse complement strand
AGCGAATTAGGGCAAATATCTTATATAAATAACGTTCAAATATTCGAAAATAGAGGCGATATTATGGGATGTAGTAATCCGCATCCCCATGGTCAAATATGGGCGCAACATTACATTCCTAAGGAGATTAAACTTAAAACCTCTAATTTTTCTAAGTATTATGCCGCGCACAATACCACCTTGTTACAAGCCTATATTGCTCAAGAATTAGAAGAAGACAAAAGGGTGATCTACGCTAACAACGATTATATTGTGGTTGTTCCCTTTTGGGCCGTTTGGCCATTTGAAACCATGATTATTCCTAAAAATCCGGAAAAAAACATACTTGCCATTACGAATGAAACCGCCCCTGCCTTTGCAGATGCTATTAAGACCATAACCAGTATCTACGACAAGGTTTTTGATACGCCTTTTCCTTACTCGGCTGGCATACACCAAGCGCCTACCAACGATGAAGCAAATGAAGGCTGGCATTGGCACATGAGTTTTTACCCGCCCTTATTACGATCGGCGACGATAAAGAAATTTATGGTGGGTTACGAGATGTTTGCTTATCCGCAGCGAGACATTACTGCTGAGAAAGCTGCCGAGATGTTGAAATCGCTTAAATAAATAAACTTTATAGGTATTAAGCCTTAGCATAATCTAATTCATAATAATTAAACATCCTAATAGAGAGGTTTACTAATTCTCGTATTTATTAATGCTTTGTATTGAAATGTAATTTTTAAATAGCCGAATTAGGATGAAATAGAATTCATTTTTAATATTCATACTCTCTAATATTTTTTTAAAATTATCTAGATCAGGCTTTAAACGGGTTTGCGGTATAATATCAAAATTAAACTAGAGCCTTAGCATTTTACCAATTGTAAAAATCATATTGAACTCTTACTAGTATATGACGTATTCAATCAATACTGATTCTAACTAATACCAATATTCATTTACTTTTTATCTTTATTTGAATTAAAGTCTAATCCTTTTTTTAATTTTTTGTTGAAACCTGACAAGGCTTTTTTGTTTTTATCTAAAATGTTTCTTGATGTTTCAATTTCAAGTTGTTCGCCAGTCATTTCTTGAGCCTCAATGTAAGTTTTGTCGTTTTTCTTTCTAACGGCTTTTATTAAGTCTATTTTCTTAAGTTGCTCCATTTGTTCTTTAGCTGTTTTTGATAGTATGTCGTATCTAGCCCTTTTATTGATGTTTCTTTTTATCATCTCAGCATTAAATGACTCTAAATTTGACATAACTGCAAGTTCATTAATGCTTGCAAAATCCCTTACATTCAATTTGTTTTTAGCGTGTTCAGGATTTGCTTCTCTCCATTCTTTTGCAGTACAACCAAAAAGAGCTAAATTCAACAAGTCAGCTTCTTTAGCGTATTCAAATCCTTTTTTGTTTTCTGGTAATGATGATTTAGGTATTATATGTTTTAGCACAGCATCGGTATGTATGTGATAATTTGCTTTAGTAAGGATTCTCTTAACATTCCATTCTAAATTATATAAATCACTTTCCGCTTGTTTTAATCTTTGGTATTCTTTTATTACCAAAAGTTTAAAAATAGGACTAATAGCAGAGCCAAATTCAAAAGCAATATCTTTATGAGCATAAGTTCCACCATACCTTCCTTTAACAGAATATATACCAACAGCATTAGTTTTTTGAACCCAATTACTTACACTCATGGTAAAAGTTGCAAGACCAGCTTCTTTTCTAAAGTGGTCGAATTCGACCACTTTAAAATCTGGATTATATATCGATTCCCAAGTTCCAAGAAATTCAATTGTTGAACGATTTCTTATCCAATTTTTTATAACATCAGCTGCTCTAGTATTATCTTTAGCATCAGCCATGTTAGTAATATTTATATAATCTTCTTTATCAATAGATTGTATATTAATATTAACCCCCTCTACAATTATGTTACTTATGTTACTCACTAATCAGTTCTTTATTAGTTATTTTATTCAAAAGTAAATTAAATCTATCACTTTCTGTTATTTTACGTGAGTTGTACCTAATATATTCCTCATCTACATAAAAATGTAAATGTTCCTTAAATGTAAAACGATATATCCCGCAATTACCACTCTTTAGCAAGGCCCAAAAACTTTCTATTGTGTTTTATTCCCTATGTATTCGTTCTTGATTATTAATTAAAGAAATGCAATTACGTTATATTTAAATTAATTAAGAATTAATAACATGATTAAAATCAAAACAAAAAAAGAAAAAGACAGCAACTCTATTATAGGCGGACTTATCGATTTATATTTAAACGAATCTTTAGAAGCGGTTAAATCACAATTCGAAATATAGCGCTTATAGATCTCACATGAAATCTAAAAAATAGTAAAACTCTAGCCATCGAAATTAATCAAAACAAAAATTGTCTTCCGAAATAAAAAGACAATTTCTGTTTTAAATATTCAAAAAATCTAGAGCAATACTAACTTTTACCCAGCATTACTAATTCGTTACAAACGACTTCGGTTATGTATCGTTTTTCCCCTTCTTTAGTTTCGTAAGAACGATTCGTTAATTTACCTTCAATGGCGACCTCTTTACCTTTAATTAAATAATTCTCTACAAGACTTGCCGTTTTACCCCAAGCGACGATATTATGCCATTGCGTATCGGTTACTTTTTCTCCACTAGCATTCTTGTAATTCTCAT
>CALDCO010000264.1 GCA_937937185.1 uncultured Flavobacteriaceae bacterium | reverse complement strand
TTCCTAAAAATGGAAGTGTAGCCAATGTAAATTCTGCTTCAAATGTCCCAGCTTGGTCAAATTGGATAGATGATCTTTTCAATAATGACCTTCCTTCAGTATTTAATACTAACTTTAATGCAGATATTACGTTACCAAAAGTAAACATTAAAGAAACACCAGATGCTTTTGTTGTAGATATAGCTGTACCAGGTTTTAATAAATCTGATTTTCATCTAGATCTTGACAATCACGTTTTGACCATATCAACAGAGGATAGAAAAGAAAATGAACACAAAGAAGAAAATTTTACTCGAAAGGAGTTTAATTATTCTTCTTTTAAAAGAACGTTTTCATTACCCGAGAGTGTAGATGAAGATAAAATTGAAGCGGGCTATACCAGTGGTATTTTAAGCATTCTTTTACCAAAACGAGAAGAGGCCAAACAAAAACCTGCTAGAACTATCAAAATTTCGTGATAATAACCTGAGCCGGTGCAAGAAAATATATATCATTCTTAGTGATTTCGATAAAAAATGGTATCGAAGACCAGTTAGTTTTCAATAAAAAGCTTGATTTCGGTACCATTTTCTTCGTTTTAATTTGAAAAATCACTCGATTTAACGGCTTTTTTATTCTAAATTCTTAGATCGAAGCCTAGTAAATAAGTTGGTTCTCAAGCAAATTAAAAGAGGCTGTCTGAAAAGTATTTTTAATCGTGCTTCTGTCCCGAAGCTTCCTTCAGAATCTCATAATGTGACGTGTTAGTCTTTTGTGAGAACCTGAATCAAGTTCAGGTTGACGAAATGTACCTTTTTAGACAGCCTCTTTTACGATTAAGATCAATTTTAATTTTTTACAAATACAAAAATTTGTAATTACAAATCCTGAGCATTAGCAATAAGCTCTGCGACATCCATCACTTCAACCTTAGCTTCTTGATTTTTAGCCTTTACACCATCAGTCATCATGGTATTGCAAAACGGACATCCAGCAGCTATGATTTCTGGCTTAATTTCTAAGGCTTGCTCTGTACGCTCTACATTTATGTCTTTATTCCCTTTTTCGGGTTCCTTAAACATTTGAGCGCCTCCTGCACCACAACACAGGCCGTTTCGGCGGCAATTTTTCATCTCGACTAACTCCGCTTCCAATTTAATAATTAAATCTCTTGGTGCTTCATAGACCTGATTAGCTCTACCTAAGTAACAAGGATCATGAAATGTAATACGTTTTCCTTTATATCGCCCACCTTCTATAGTTAATCGTCCTTCGTTGAGCAAGGTTTTTAAAAATTGTGTATGATGCATTACCTCATAGTCGCCTCCTAAACCAGGATACTCATTTTTTATGGTATTAAAACAATGCGGACAAGCGGTAACGATTTTTTTTACTTCGTAGGCATTAAGTACTTCTATATTAGTAGCAGCCTGCATTTGAAAAAGAAATTCGTTGCCAGAACGCTTAGCAGGATCTCCTGTACAACTTTCTTCAGTGCCTAAGACTGCAAATTTAACATTGGCTTTATTAAGCAATTTAACAAATGCTTTCGTTATTTTCTTGGCACGGTCATCAAAGCTACCTGCACAACCCACCCAAAAAACAACCTCGGGTTGTTTTCCTTGAGCCATAAATTCTGACATGGTAGGTACTTGCAATGATTCGCTCATTCTATTTCATTTTATATTCTTAATTAAAGACTTATTAATAATTAGTTCTCATCATCAAATACTTGTATCGTAACTTCTTTGTTCACTAAGTCTGTAAATTTGCCTTTGTACCGTGTTGCTTTCACTAAATGATTATCTATCCAATGGTAATTACCGCCTCTAGGTTTACCCATGAGCAGGCTGTGGTAATTAAATCCATGTTTTTTTAACCAAGTTTCTGTAACTGTCCTATGCTCTTCTGTTCTTGAAGTAAAAAAACAAATCATATGTCCTTCGCTATACCATTTGTTACAGGTTGCTAATGCATCTGGAAAAGGGGCACAGGTAGCCATGCGCTCAGGTTCTTCATTGGGAACATCTTCTGTAATTGTACCGTCTATATCTATTAAATAGTTTTTAACACCTTCTGGCAATACGGGGCTTATTTTTTCTCCTGCTTCGACTTTTTCATGTAAAAGTTTATCGGCTTCTTCTCTTTTCATAATTTAATTTGAACTTACTCTAGTATCGCTACTTTCATTATTGTTTATGTTATCCTTATTTTTATTGTTTTCGTGCATATTTTTAATTAAATAACTTTCAAGAGACATTTCTACATTATTCTCCAAATAAGCAAAGTCTTTCCTTGAAATCCTAATGTATATTGCTAATTTCTTTTTCCCATTACTTAATCTATTTTTTAAAAGATTGCGCTCTATATAAGAACGCCTCAAAGCTTCATCTTCAATACCTTTTAATTGTCCTTCGTTACAATAATCACAGAACACTTTTCTTACGTTTATTACCTTAGCCGTACTATTTACATAATCAATCTCTGTATAGACTTTTATTTGCAAAGAATCGACAGTATATCCTCTTTGAGCACTTAAACTATTTGTACAAAACGACACAAATACAATTAGTGCAAATTTACACTTATTAATAAAAATTTTTCTCATTTGAAGCGGTTTAAATAATCTTAATTATTGTAAAATTTCATATTGTTAATACAAAAAAACAAAAATTATTCGCTCAAAATGTGATTCTTATAAATGTTATCAACAGGTTATCAACACTAATGTTAACATGTTGTCAACAATCATTTCAATTGTACGCTTTTAGTGTTGTAAAGGTAGTCCTTTTATTGAATTTAGTTTGTTATTAGTGTTAATTAATTAGGTGTTTTTCTATTCATTTTTCCAATTTAGACGATCCATTTGGTTATAGGGCCAAGGCGCACCATTATTTTCAATATTGGTCATCATATTGTTTAATTCTACGGGCGCAGCAGATTGCTCCATAACGAGATACTGTCGCATTTCCATAATAATATTTAATGGATCAATACTTACAGGACAAGCCTCTACACAAGCATTACAGCTTGTACAGGCCCATAATTCCTCTTTAGTAATATAATCGTCTAATAATTGTTTTCCGTCATCTTTATATTCTCCCCCATTGGCATCAATATTTTTACCAACTTCAACTAATCGATCTCTGGTAGCCATCATTATTTTTCTTGGAGATAGGGTTTTTCCTGTTTGGTTAGCAGGACATTCGCTGGTACAACGACCACACTCCGTACAAGTGTAAGCATTGAGCAAGTTAACCCAAGATAAATCTTGCACATCACTAGCACCAAATTTAGCAGGCACCTCTTCTTCGGTACCTTCAGCAGGCGCTGCAAAAGGATCTAGATTAGGATCCATCATTAATTGTACTTCTTTAGTAACCGCTTCATTATTATCAAATTGTCCTTTAGGATTTAAATTTCCATAATACGTATTTGGGAAAGCCAATAGAATATGCAAATGCTTAGAATAGTATAGATAGTTTAAAAATACTAAAATGCCTATAATGTGCATCCACCATGCAGTACGTTCTATTAGGTGCAACGTCGATTCAGAAAAATTATTAAATAAAGGAGCGATAAATTGACTAACCACATTACCCGAATTTAAATCTTGAAAAGAGGTGTCTGTAGCATTCATTATTAGAAACAAACACATTAAAACCACTTCAAAATATAAAATAATATTGCCATCGTTCTTTGGCCAACCTTTCATTTCTGAACTTAGAAAACGTTTAATTTTTATAAGGTTACGTCGTATCCAAAAAATAATTACCGAAACTAATACGCCAATAGCCAATACTTCAAAAACACCAATTAAAAACCCGTAAACTGAGGCATTCAAAATCTTTAAACCTATGCGATGGGTTCCAAAAAGGCCGTCTATAATTATTTCTAGAACTTCTAGGTTTATTATTATAAAACCGACATAAACGATAATATGAAGCACACCAGATATAGGGCGTCGTACCATCTTACTTTGCCCTAAAGCAATGTTTATCATGTTTTTCCAGCGTTGAGAAGTATCGCCAGTTATTGGTTTACTTTTCCCTAATTTAATATTACGAATAAGCTTTTTTACATTACGTGCGAAATAACCAATACCTACAATTAGAACAATTGCAAAAAGGATGTTAAATAAGTAATTCATTTCTAATGCTGCGTTAATTAGGCGACTAGTCTTTATTTATTATTTCATTCCCTTCGGCATCATACTGCTTTGGTCGTTTTCCAAATAAGGAAAAATGCACATAGCGCTTAGGGTTTAATTTCATGTCTTCTAATAATTGCTCCATTTGTTTTGAAGCACCTTCTAAGTTGTTATACAGACCTTCATCTTTGAGAAGTTTACCAATAGACCCTTCCCCATTATCGATTTTAGCTAAAACCAGATCAAATTTATTTACTGCAGCTTGCAATTCTTTAATTGTAGCAGCAATGTTAGCTTTAGATAATGAACTTGATAGGTCGTTAAAATTACTAGAAACGCCTTCAAAATTAGAAATGGTATGATTTAATTTTAATTTATTATCCTCTAGCATCGCATTTAACGATTTCGAGGTTTTATTAAACGAGGCAATAGTCGTTTCTAGAGTTGCCATGCTAGCCTTAAGGTGCCCTCTGGTCTTTTCATCAAAAACAGCATTAACACTTACCAATAAAGTATCGGTTTCAGACATTACTTTTTCAATTTTATTTTGAAGAGGTGCTAAACGTTTGTCTAACAATTCTGTAATTCCTGATTTGACTTCGCCTTTTAAATAATCGCCTTTTTTTGCATTAGGCGCAGCGTCATTTACTGGAATTATGGCTACTCCTTTTTCGCTTATAGGACTTTCTTGATACAATTGAGCAGTGCTATTTTTAGAAAATTTAAAATTAGTGTTCACCTCCATTTCAACCACTAAACGTCCAGAATTATCATCTTTAAAATAAATACGAGAAACTTTACCTACAGAAAATCCATTAATAGTCACAGGAGCCGAAGGCGTTAAACCCCCTATATTATCATACTCGGTGTATAATACTCTTGAGCTATCTAATAAATTTTTTCCTTTTAAATAATTAAATCCAAAAATAAAAAATATGATGCCTAAGATGACTAATATGGCTGTTTTAACTTCTTTTGATATCTTCAAATCGATTCTTTTAGTATGAAATGTTAAATTTTTTTAATTCACTTTATAACTGTTTTTTTAGTTATTCCCTTCTTTTAATTGTTACAAAGTCTATCTATAAACTGAGCTCTAGGAATTATCAAAAAAAAACAGAATTTATTTCATAAAAATTAAACAACGTTTAAAATCACTTCAATAACAAAATTAGGTATAATTTTAAAAAGAATGACTCTAATTTACTCTGGATTTTAAAGCTTTAGACAATTCAATTTTCTCATCATTTTTATAAGCAACAATAAAACTCGTCTTATAGCCTTTTTTCTTTGCTTCTAAATGCATGTTTTGAATTTCATTATAATTTGAGGTATAGCCATAAAAATATTTGTACAAGCCATCAATTTTAACTCTAGAAACAGATTTTAGCCCGTTGAAATTATACGGTTTTGGTTCTATTTTATTAGAGCCTGCTGCTATTTGTATTTTAAACACGATGTTGTCGTAAACTGCCGTATCACTGGGAATAACTGCTATTGAATCACTAACTTCTTCTTCAAAATAATCTACAACATTTAGATCTAATGCTTTCTTATATTCAGAAATGGCTTTCGCAACAGAAGACGCCATTTTAATTTGTCCTTCTTTAGAATTTAAAAAAGCACCTTCTTTTTTGTAGGTTAAAAACCCAACTTCTACTAACACACTTGGCATATAAGTATTATGCATTACCCATAAACTGGCTTGTTTAACTCCCCTACTCTTACGTTTTTGATTTAGTTTAAAATTGTTTTCTATCATGCGCGCCAACTGAACGCTTTGCTCAATGTAGTCTTCTTGAATTAAAGTTAAACCAATTAACGATTCTGGAGCATTGGGATCGAAACCATCATAATTTTTTTCATAATCTTTTTCGAAATAAATAACCTCATTCTCTTTTTTAGCAATTTCAAGATTTCTTTGCGTATTTGCTGCGCCTAATACAAAAGTCTCTGTGCCATAAGCTTGCGAATGGTGTGCATTGCAGTGTATCGATACAAATAAATCGGCATCAGCTTTGTTTGCGATAGCTGCACGCTCTCTTAATTCTAAAAAAACATCTGTTTTGCGAGTATATATCACTTTTATATCGCTCTCTTTTTCAAGCGATTTACCGACTTCTAAAACGATTTTAAGTGCTATATTTTTTTCTTTGTAACCACTACCTAAATTACCAGAATCATTTCCGCCATGCCCAGCATCTAATACCACAACAAATTCACCTTCATTATTTTGTGCATTTGCCACAGTAAATAAGGCTGGTGTTAAAAAAAATAAAACTAGTACTAAAAGCGTTTTTAATTTCGTTTGCATAGTTTCTTTAACCATAATTGAGCTTGGATTTTGTAAAATTTACATTTTGTATGAATAATAAATTAATCATAAAAAATATATGTAATTTTGGCAATTCAAAAACCGAGCCATACTTTAGCAAAAATACATCTAAAAGCATTGCAGACAAACAGATCTTACATACTTTTCGCTCTAAGTTTTACAATGTTTATTAACATTTTTAGCTATGGGCAAGATGATTTACCAAATAAAGGAGGCAACATTCCTTTAACGGAGAAAAAAAAGGTTCTTGAACAAGAAATAAAAATTGAAGGTGACTCCCTAATTAATGCCATAACTCCCACTCCCGAAGTTGAAGTTAATGAAAAACTTACAGATACCGTAAAACCAAAAAAAGAAGGTTTATTAGAAAATATTGTAAAATCTAAAGCAAAAGATTACACCTCTTTTAATAAAAAAGAACAGAAATTGTATCTCTATAATGAAGCGCAGATTATTTATGGGGATATGGAAATTAAAGCTGGTTCAATAATTATAGACTATAACAAAAACCTTGTTTACGCTGGCCGACTTAAAGATTCGTTAGGCGAATATTCCCAACATCCCATTTTTAAACAGGGCCAAAACGTTATTGAACCAGACTCTATCATTTTTAATACTCAAACCAAAAGAGCATTAGTGTATAATTCTAGAACCGAACAACAAGGTTTTAATATCACAGCGCCTATTACTAAAAAAGAAAACGATTCTGTTTATTTTATGTATAAAGGACGCTTTACCACCTCTGAGAATCTGGATGATCCGGAATATCAATTTATTTCATCGAAAGTAAAATTAGTGCCCAGTAAAAAAATTATTGTTGGCCCTACGCATATGGAGATTTATGGTGTCCCTACGCCTATTGCTCTACCTTTCGCTTTTTTTCCATTAACCGAAAAACATACTTCTGGAATAATATTTCCAAGTTTTGGAGAAGACAATAACCGTGGTTATTTTTTACAAAATGGCGGTTATTATTTTGCAATTAGTGACTACGTAGATTTAGCAGTTTTGGGAGACTATTACACTAATGGCAGCTATGGTTTACGATTAGATTCAAAATATAAGGTACGCTATAAGTTTAATGGCAATGTTGGTTTTAGGTTTGAAAACCTTTTAAATAGCGAGCCAGGCTTTCCAGATTTTTCTAAATCTACAATATATAACGTCAGGTGGTCGCACTCTCAAGATGGAAAAGCAAACCCTAGCTCACGCTTTACCGCATCTGTTAACCTTGGTAGTAGCACCTATTTCCAGCAATCTATTAATCAAGTTAATGCGGCTAATGTATTAAACAATAACCTGTCTTCATCGATTTCTTACGCTAAAACTTTCCCTGGAGAACCTCAAGCCAATATCAATTTAACAGCAACGCATTCGCAAAATACACAAACAGAAATCATTAATTTAACCCTACCAACACTACAAGGAAGTGTGAGTAGAATTTACCCTTTTGCTCCAAAATCAGGTTCTAAAAAAGGCATTATTCAAAATATTAATTTGCAATACAATTTAAGAGGAGAAAATAGTATTCAAACTACTGATTCTTTATTTTTTAAAAGAGAAATGTTCGATGAGGCCAGAATTGGAATGAGACACTCTATCCCCGTTACTACAAATTTTAAAGTTTTAAATTATTTTAGTGTTAGCGCCAATGCAAATTATGATGAAGTCTGGACTTTAAATACGATTGATCGTTTTTTTGACGGTACTGAGAACAGAGAAGTAACCGAAGATTTAACGGGCTTTGATTCCTACAGAACCTATAATTTTGGCACCAGTGTTGGGACCACCATTTATGGGCTTTTTAATTTTGACCCCAAGGGAGAAGGAAAAAAAATACAAGCCATTAGGCATGTTATGCGCCCCTCAGTAAGTTACAATATTAATCCAGCATTTGATCAATTTTATGATGAATTTGAAGTCGTTGATGCCAATGGACTAACCACAGGAGAAATTAGAGAATTCACACGTTTTGAAGGAAGCTTATTTGGGGCTCCTAATCAGACCTTCTCCAGCTCAATTGGTCTATCGCTTTCTAATAATTTTGAAGCCAAAGTTAGAGATCGCGATACCACAAGTGTAGAGCCTAAAAAAATCATATTATTAAATAATTTAAATTTATCTACAGCCTATAATGTTGCTGGCGATTCCTTAAGATGGAGTACTGTTAGAATGTCTGGAGGCACACAAATATTTGATAAAAAAATGAACATAAATTTTGGTGCCAGCCTAGATCCTTATGCCTTAGACAATAATAACACCAGAATAGATAAATTTAATATTAACAATGGAGGCAGTCTTTTTAGGTTGTCTAGCGCCAATTTAACCCTTGGCTATTCCCTCTCAAGCGATGGATTTAAAAGGGATAAAAACGATGAAATAAACAGAGAGAATAATTTACAAAGTGGTGGTCGGGATGATGATTTGTTTGGTAAATCTCAAGACTTTTCTAATCAGCAATTTGCAGGCGATGATGCTGAGAACGATCAGGAAGTAGAAAATGAATTTTATAATTACAAGATTCCCTGGACCCTAAGGTTCGCCTATGCGGTTAACTATTCAAATTCTAGACGGCAAGATGAAATTTCTTCGCATTCATTAATGTTTTCTGGAGATATCGATCTTACTAAAAATTGGAGTATTGGTGGTTCTTCTGGTTATGATTTTAAAAACCAAGGATTCACCTATACGCAATTGCGTTTCGCTAGAGATCTATTAAGCTGGCGTATGAATTTTAGCTGGATTCCTTTTAGCGACCGTACTTCATGGAACTTTTTTATTGGTATTAAGTCTAGTGTGCTTAAGGACATTAAATACGATACCAGAAGGCGACCAGACGAACGCTTATGATTTTTTTTAATTTCTAGTTTAAAACAAGAGTATGAGTTTATCAAAACAAATAGCAAAACACCTAAGAGAGATTCACTTTGGAGGAAACTGGACCTTTTCAAATTTAAAAGACACTTTGGCTGATGTCACTTGGGAGCAAGCTACCACTAAGGTGTATTCATTTAATACTATTCTTGCACTTACTTACCATATTAATTATTTTATTAAAGCCGTATTAGAAGTATTAAATAACAAGCCATTAACCGCTAAAGATAAATACAGTTTTGACCACCCACCAATACAAAACCAAAAAGAATGGGAGGCCTTTCTGGATTCCCTATGGGAAGATGCCGAAAACTTTGCTGAATTAATTGAACAATTGCCAGAATTAAAATTAAATGCTGTTTTTGTCGAAAATAAATACGGCAATTACTACAGAAACTTACATGGTATTATTGAACATTCGCATTACCATTTGGGACAAATTTCTATCATAAAAAAAATAATTCAGCAAACCAACAAAGAACAAAGATCATGATTAAAACGATCGTTCAAGGCATTCAGCTTGATGAAAAATCATCCTACCAAAAAGGACCAGCACTAGCACCTCCTTTAATTAGAGAAGCATTATACTCTGGGGCTTCAAATTTATATTCAGAAAACGGCACAGATATTAAAAATACTATAGATGATAAAGGAGATTTTATAATTAAAAACTATTTTGACATTGAAACCATAACCCGAGAGCACCTTGAGTCTGGTAATAAAATATTAACCCTTGGCGGAGATCATTCCATCACATTTCCAATAATAAAAGCCCATCATAAAAAATATCCAGTAATAGATATTCTGCACATTGATGCCCATTCAGATTTATATGATAGCTATGAGGGCGATAAGTATTCGCATGCTTGCCCTTTTGCCAGGATTATGGAAAATAATTTTGCTGAAAGATTAGTACAAATAGGTATTAGAACATTAAATACACACCAAGCCGAGCAAGCTAAAAAATATAATGTTGAGATTCATGAAATGAAAACTCTAGACTTAAAACACCTCCCTAAATTTAAAAACCCCTTATACATCTCCTTAGATATGGATGCTTTCGATCCCGCTTTTGCGCCAGGAGTGTCTCATCATGAGCCTGGTGGTTTATCGTCGCGACAAGTTATAGATATTATACAGGCGATAGATTCGGAGGTTATCGGAGCCGATATTGTTGAATATAATCCTAATAGAGATTTTCAAAATATGACCGCCTATTTAGCAGCTAAAATGATGAAAGAAATACTAAGTAAAATGATAAAGTAAATTGAATACAAGTTCTGCAAATTATCATCTTCAGCCAGCGTTTGTTATCAGATTTTCATCATATTAATTACTATTTGTAGGCGTCATGTGATTCTGAAATAAATTCAGAATGACGACATCTAAAAAGGTATTTCTGCCAATAAACAATCTTAAGTAAAGTCTTCACAGCGCTATTACCAAAATTTATATTGAACGCCTTGTATTAAAACGTATAAACCAATGAATAGTTTAGCGCTAAGTCTTATTTAGTTAAAAAAATATTAAATAAAGGAAGTCCTAGCGCATCCTATTGCGGTATAATCTTAATATTTCCTATATTGCACGTTTAATTCTGGGAAAATTTAGAATGTTTATAGGGAAACAATTTATACAAGTGTTTTTTGCGTTGCTGCTCACTTTTGCTTTAATGCTGCCCGCTGCTATTCAGTTTTCTCATGTCTTTGAGGATCATGAACATGTTGTTTGTAATGACCAACAATCTACTCATTATCACGAAACATCGCAAGACTGCTCGGTTTGTCATTTTCATCAACAATCTTTTAATTACGAGCTCCTTAGTTATGTAGAAATTATTGAAATTTATAATACTAAAAAAATTGAAAGTCACTTTAGCTCTTCACGACATGACTTCAAAATAAATTCCCATCATTTAAGAGGGCCACCCTCAATTCTTATTTAAAATCTATCCTTTTTTATTATTTAAGAATAATTCTATGCGTTTTTGTTGTTTAACTGTACTACTATTAAGTGGTGTGGTTGGTATTTCACAAAATTGTGATTATATATTATCGGGTGCTGTACTGGATGCTCATGATGGTTCCCCTCTATCTGAAGCCACCCTTGTTATTGCGGGTTTAGAAATTGAAACAACGTCTGATATAAATGGTGCGTTTTCAATACCAAACCTTTGCAAAAGGACCTACGCTATTCAGGTTTATCACCAAGACTGCTCTGCAAAGGGTTATACCGTTAAAGTTGATGGTAATACCAGTAAAACATTTAAATTAGAACATCACTTAGAAGAACTTAATGAAATTACTGTAAAAGGAGAAAAAAAAGGAAAAACAAAAACAATTATTGAGAGTAAATTGTCTAATAAACAATTAGAAGAATACAGTGGCAGCACTCTTGGCGATGCATTGAATAGTATAAGCGGGGTGTCTTCACTTAATACTGGTAATGCTATAATAAAACCACTTATTAATGGCTTACACAGTAGTCGAGTGGTTATTATAAATAATGGTGTAAGAATGGAAGACCAAGAATGGGGCGCTGAACACGCTCCAAATATAGATATAAATACAGCAGGAAGCCTTACCCTTATAAAGGGTGCGGGAGCTTTGCAATATGGTGGTGATGCCGTTGGTGGTATTGTTATTAGTGAAGCACCTAGGATTCAAGTAAAAGATTCTATTTTTGGAAAAACAATAATAAATGGTGCTTCTAATGGTAGAGGCGGTTCGCTTAGTTCACAACTTACTAAAAGCCATAATAATGGATGGTATGCGAGTTTGCAAGGCACCATTAAACGTTTTGGAGATTATGAAAGCCCAAACTATATATTAAGCAACACTGGTATTTTTGAGCGTAATGCTAGTTTTCGAACGGGTTTAAACAAATTTAATTATGGTTTTGAAGGGTACTATTCTTTTTTTAAAAATGAAATAGGGATACTTCGTGCCTCTCATATTGGAGGTGCTCAAGACCAAGTAAATGCTATAAACAGTAGCGTGCCATTAATTATTGAAGACTTTACTTATAATATTAATGCACCAAAACAAGAAGTAGCTCACCATTTGGTTCGGTTTAGTGGATTTAAAAAGTTTGAAAAATTGGGAAAATTAAATGCTCAATACAACTTTCAACGAAATAACAGATTGGAATTTGATATAAGAAGAGGAGACGATGCCGATAAAGCATCTTTAGATTTAGAGTTAGATACCCATACTTTTAGTTTGGATTTAGAGAGCAATAGCTATAAAAACACAACAGTTAAAGCGGGTATATTATTAGGATATCAAAAAAACTTTGCCAACCCTAATACTGGTGTAAGGCGGTTAATTCCTGATTATGAAAAGACCGATGTGGGAGTTTATAGTACGGCAAATCATGATATAAATGCATCATGGTCTGTAGAAGCTGGAGTCCGTTTTGATTATACGCTTATGGATGTTTTAAAATTCTATCGCACTTCATTTTGGGAATCTAGAAACTATGATGTGCTTTTCCCTGAACTTGTTATTAAAGATTTTGGAACTCAAGTTTTAACAAACCCTGAGTTAACTTTTTCTACAGTTTCAGCAACATCTGGTATTAGCTATTCTATTAACGAGCACCATAAATTTTACTTCAATTATTCTCTAGCGTCTCGCCCACCAAATCCTTCAGAATTATTTAGTGAAGGCTTGCACCATTCGGCTTCGCGAATAGAGCTCGGTGATTTAACATTTGCTCAAGAAATGGCTCATAAATTCGCGCTAACTTTTCAAAAACAGGAAGAGGTATTCAACTTTTCAATAAACCCCTACATTAACACCATCAATGACTTCATTGTTATTGAACCTACTAGAATTCAACAAACAATAAGAGGAAATTTTCAAGTTTGGGAATACCGCCAAACGAATGCTCAATTACTAGGCGTAGATTTAGATGCGTCATTACAACTAACGAATAACCTTAGTTTTAATCATCAATTTTCTATTGTAAAAGGCTATGATCGTACTAGAGACATCCCACTTATTAATATACCTGCAGCCAATACTAAAAATGAAATTACTTATGAAAACGAAAAATTAAATCATTTAAAAATAGGACTGCAAAGTGAGTATGTTTTTGAGCAAAATGAATTCCCTAACACTAATTTTGAAGTCTTTATTCCGGAAACAGGAAATTCAGAACTGGTAGATTTAAGTACGCCTCCAGCGGCTTACCACCTCATAAACTTAAAATCGAATATTGATTTTAAATTATCGAAAACATCCTTACTTAACATGGGCTTAAAAATAACCAATGTGTTTGATACCTCGTACAGAAATTATTTAAACAGATTGCGTTATTACGCCGATGATTTAGGAAGAAATATCAATTTAACACTAAAAATTAATTATTAAAAACACAAATTATGAAAACTTTTAAACTAATGCCATTGCTATTTACATTAACACTACTGTTATTTAATTGCTCTAACGACGACGACAATACTACAGATGATGAGCCAGTAGTGGTAAACGAAGAAGAAGTAATAACGACGTTAACAGTAGTATTAACTCCAAATGGCGGTGGAGATGTTATTACCTTAGAAACTAAAGATTTAGATGGAGACGGCCCAAATGATCCTGAAGTCACCATTTCTGGTAACTTTGCCGAGAACACCACTTATGGGGGTGTTATTACACTTTTAAATGAAACCGTTTCGCCTGCCGAAAATATTACCGAGGAAGTCGAAGAAGAATCTAACGAACACCAATTTTTTTATACCATTGAAAACGGTTTAAATGTTATGACGAGTTATAATAATTTTGATGACAATAATAATCCTTTAGGTACAAGGTTTAATTTAACGACTGGAGTTGCCAGTACAGGAGGACTAACATTTACGCTTAGACATGAGCCTAAAAAACCTAATGATGGCACATTAAGTGATGCTGGTGGCGAAACAGATATAAGCGCTACCTTTAATACTACTATTGAGTAGTCTTTATTGCATATAAAATTAAGTTTTAAAATAAACAGAGGCCAGCGGTTAAAAATATAATACCCGCTGGTCTCATCGTATTAGTATCAGCCACTAATACAAAAAGGTGCATTTCTAAAAAGGATTTTAAGTTGCACTTAGTTAAAAAGAGTGCATTAAAAAGCAAAACTAATAAAGGGGGTTAAAAAACAAATCAATACATTTGAGTATAAAACTTTAAATCTAGATTCTTAATAACTAATTTTAAATCTAGTTGGTTTAGATTATTAAAATAGGATTTAATACGACTCAAAAAAATGAACAAAAATCTAAACTTAGCCGTACTTATTGATGGCGATAACATTCCTTCTGCCTATGTAAAGGAAATGATGGAAGAAATCGCAAAATATGGAAACCCCACCATTAAGCGAATTTATGGCGATTGGACGAAACCCAATCTAAATAAATGGAAAACACTTTTGCTAGATAATGCCATTACTCCTATTCAACAATATGCCTATACCGCAGGTAAAAACGCCACAGATTCTGCAATGATTATCGATGCGATGGACATTCTTTACAGTAATAAAGTAAGTGGCTTTTGTCTTGTTTCTAGCGATAGCGATTTTACACGATTAGCAACACGATTAAGAGAAGCTGGAATGCAAGTGATAGGCATAGGAGAAAAGAAAACACCTAATCCTTTTATTGTAGCTTGCGATAAATTCGTTTATATCGAAATTCTAAAAAATCAAGCTGAAAAGAAAAATGACGACAATAAAAATGTTGAAAAAACGAATGTAGATAAGATCACTCGAAAAGAAATTAATTTAATTACCACTACTATCTCTGACCTATCTGACGACGATGGCTGGGCTTTTCTGGGCGATGTGGGGAGTTTACTACAAAAAAAACAACCCAATTTTGATTCGAGAAATTATGGTTTCGAAAAACTTACACCACTTATAAAATCAATTGGCATTTTTGAGTTAGAACAGCGAGAAAATACCAAAAGCAGACACAAATTAATCTTTGTAAAGACGAAAGAAAAAAATACCTCAAAACAAAAAAAACGCTGAATACACAGGGCAAATGCATTTAAAAATAAAGCCCTTTATTATTAAAGAAATTCCTCATAAAATATAGTCCTGTGAGTGCATCAACATTTCATAATTTAATCGCTATTAAGTAACACCAATCCAATAAACCAAAATGAAAAAACAATTATTACTGCTATTAACAATCACATTAACACTTAATACTTATTCTCAAATCACTTACGAAAAAGGGTACTTTATAACTAATTCAGGAAAAAAAACAGAGTGTTTAATTAAAAATCGCGATTGGAAAAATAACCCTACAGAATTTGAATACAAACTAACAGAGAGTTCAGACAAAAAAAAATTAACCATACAAACCATTAAAGAATTTGGAATTAATGCTATCACAAAATTTACAAGGCACAAAGTTAAAATAGATCGATCGAGTATTGATACTAATAAATTAGATCGCGATAGAAATCCAGTATTAAAAGAAGAAGAACTTTTTTTAAAGGTATTACTGGAAGGGAAATCAAATTTATACGAATATATAGATACTAACTTAAAACGTTACTTTTATACCAAAGAAGATGGTACAATTGAACAATTAATTTACAAGAGATACTTTATAAATGGGCAAGATAAAATAGGTGAAAATAATAGGTATCAGCAACAACTATTTAATAATTTAAAATGCGCAACGGTTTCTAAGAATACCTTAGAAAATATAAATTATAAGAAAAACGAATTGGTTCGCTTTTTCTTAAAATATTACGAATGCAATAATCAGAAATATAAGCGTTTTGAGATAAAACAAAAAAG
>CALDCO010000263.1 GCA_937937185.1 uncultured Flavobacteriaceae bacterium | reverse complement strand
CTCAAAAATGCCTTCAGTGTATTCACTTTTGGTACTCGTATATACTAATTCTGGTCTAAAATATAATTTGGTTCCTAATTTCCCATAAACACCAAGATGATAGCCAATATTTCTATCGGGACTTTCAATGGTATTATTAATGGTTTTAAAATAATTACCATTCCCATTATAATTAAGCCCGCCTTTAATTCCTAAATCAATGCCTATTTGTGAAAAAACTGAGGGAATAGATAGTATGAAAATGACTATGAATAAACTAATTGATTTCATGATTTTCGTTTTTTGATTCCCTATAAAAACGAACCAATAGATGTTTTATTTTCTTTTAATGACTTTTTCGCAGGCATTTACAATAGCACTGGCATTCAACCCGTATTTATCCATAAGCTGAGCAGGGGTTCCAGATTCTCCAAAAGTATCATTAGTTGCAATAAATTCTTGAGGTGTTGGTAGGTGTTGCGATAATACTCTAGCAACACTCTCTCCTAATCCTCCCAAATGGTTGTGTTCTTCAGCAGTGACGATACATTTTGTTTTTGATACAGAATCAATGATTGCTTTTGTGTCTAAAGGCTTAATGGTATGAATATTTATTATTTCGCTAGAGATGCCTTTTTCACTTAAACTTTTAGCGGCCTCAAGAGCCTCCCATGCCAAATGTCCTGTAGCAACAATAGTAACATCTGTCCCACTCATTAAATGAAGCGCTTTACCGATCTCAAATTTTTGAGTCTCTGGGGTGAAATTAGCTACTTTTGGCCTTCCAAATCTAAGATAAACAGGTCCTTGATGATCTGCAATAGCAATTGTAGCAGCTTTAGTTTGGTTATAATCACACGGATTAATAACCGTCATTCCGGGCAGCATTTTCATAAGTCCTATATCTTCTAGAATTTGATGCGTAGCGCCATCTTCTCCTAATGTTAAACCAGCATGAGACGCACATATTTTAACGTTTTTACCCGAATAAGCAACACTTTGTCTTATTTGGTCATAAACACGACCTGTAGAGAAATTTGCAAAAGTTCCTGTAAAAGGGATTTTTCCACCAATAGTCATTCCAGCGGCTAAACCAATCATATTGGCCTCAGCAATTCCAACTTGATAAAAGCGGTCTGGATGATTTTTCTTGAAATCGCCCATTTTTAATGACCCAATTAAATCTGCACAAAGCGCCACAACATTTTTATTGCTTTGTCCTAATTGCGTTAAGCCAGCACCAAAACCAGATCGAGTATCTTTATCTCCTGTATTTGTATATGTTTTCATAGTCATGCCCGAGAAGACGGGTGTTTATTAATTTAAACTAAATTTTTAAAATACTTCCCTTTTGAAAATATGGATTTAATAATCTCCTAATGTTTCTGCATTTTGTGCTAATCCTATGGCCAATTGTTCATCATTTGGTGCTTTGCCATGCCAAGCATGCGTATGCATCATAAAATCTACACCATTTCCCATAACCGTTTTTAACAACACACAAACTGGTTTTCCTTTGCCTGTTTCTGCTTTTGCTTTAGCCATTCCTTTTTGTATGGCCGCTATACTATTACCTTCTTCAATATCGATTACCACCCATCCAAAAGCTTCAAATTTACTTCTAATGCTTCCCATGGGTAGTACATCATCAGTCGACCCATCAATTTGTTGCCCATTTAAATCTATGGTAGCAATGATATTATCCACCTTATTTCCTGAAGCATACATTATGGCTTCCCAATTTTGACCTTCTTGTAATTCGCCATCGCCATGCAAACTGTATACTAAATGCTTACAATTATTCAATTTTTTAGCTTGAGCGGCGCCTAAAGCGACACTCATGCCTTGCCCTAACGAACCAGAAGCAATTCTTACGCCCGGAAGGGCTTCATGCGTCGTGGGATGACCTTGTAATCGGGAATTTAATAATCTAAAAGTATTTAATTCATCTACAGGAAAATACCCAGTTCTAGCCAACACACTATAATACACCGGAGAAATATGGCCATTAGAAAGAAAGAAAAGATCTTCTCCAAGACCATCCATATTAAATACTTCTTTTCGGCTCATGATATCGCTATATAACGTCACAAAAAATTCGGCACATCCTAAAGAGCCTCCTGGATGCCCAGAATTTACTTTATGAACCATACGTAAAATATCCCTACGTACTTGCGTTGTTAAATTAGTCAAATGTTGTGTGTTTGCCATTTTTAATGTATTAGATATTAAGTCCCAAAAATAGAACTTTAAAAAAGGTGTGCAAAAACTCCATTAAAGCACTTATTAACCAATTGTGTGGATTTGCTAACAATTTAATAAAATAGAGCGATGATAAATGATGAGTTGTTCTTGTAGTAAACTTAATTTTACTTTTCTGCTTTTCAATTTTATTAAATGTTTAAGACCCTGTCTAATTTTGTTAATTATCTTTACCCATTCTTAGTTAAGACGATTTATGACATTTGATTTAAAAGCAAAAGATACTCAAAGTAATGCCAGAGCAGGACTTATTACTACAGATCACGGCGTTATTGAAACCCCCATATTTATGCCTGTTGGAACGGTAGGTACTGTTAAAGGAGTTCATCAACGAGAGCTTAAGGAAGACATTAATCCAGATATTATTTTGGGAAACACCTACCATTTGTTTTTAAGGCCTCAAATTGAAATACTAGAAAAAGCTGGTGGATTACATAAATTTATGAATTGGGATCGAAATATTTTAACCGATTCTGGCGGGTACCAAGTTTATTCTTTATCGGCTAATCGTAAAATTAAAGAAGAGGGAGTAAAGTTTAAATCCCATATAGACGGGAGCTATCATATGTTTACTCCAGAAAATGTAATGGAAATACAGCGCAGTATAGGGGCAGATATTATTATGGCTTTCGACGAATGTACCCCTTATCCTTGCGATTATAATTATGCTAAAAGGTCGATGCACATGACGCATCGATGGTTAGAACGCTGTATAACACATTTAAAAAAGACGCCGTTAAAATATGATTATGGTCAAAGCTTTTTTCCTATCGTACAAGGCAGCACTTATAAAGATTTGCGACAACAATCTGCAGAATATATTGCAGGAGTAGAAGCCGAAGGAAATGCTATAGGAGGGCTTTCAGTTGGTGAACCCGCAGAAGAAATGTATGCCATGACCGAGGTGGTTACTGCTATTTTACCTGAAGACAAGCCGCGTTATTTAATGGGCGTAGGCACCCCTATAAATATACTAGAAAATATCGCTTTGGGTATAGACCTATTCGATTGTGTAATGCCTACAAGGAATGCTAGGAATGGCATGTTATTTACCGCCCACGGCACCATAAATATTAAAAATGTGAAGTGGAAAGACGATTTTTCTCCAGTTGATGAGATGGCAATAACTTATGTAGACACCGAGTATTCTAAAGCGTATTTACGTCATTTGTTTACAGTAAATGAATTGTTAGGAAAACAAATTGCCACGATACATAATTTAGGATTTTATTTATGGTTGGTTAGAGAGGCCAGAAAACATATATTAGCTGGAGATTTTAGAAGTTGGAAAAATAAAATGGTTAAACAAATGGATAATCGTTTATAATTGTCTGTGTGAAAGTATTAGATTGGTACATATTAAAACGCTATTTGTTTACTTTTTTAGTAATGCTTTTGTTATTTATTCCTATTGGAATAACGGTTCATTTAGCTGAAAAAATAAATAAGATCTTAGAAAAAGAAGTCCCCTTTATAGAGGTTGCGCTTTATTTTTA
>CALDCO010000262.1 GCA_937937185.1 uncultured Flavobacteriaceae bacterium | reverse complement strand
AAGACAATAAATCATCAGACCAAATCACATAAAAAAAAGGAATGTATTGTAAAATACCAGGAGAATACGTTTTTGTTTTCATACTATAAACTTACAATAAATAGCATAAATATAGTATATAAAAAATGTGCGATCTGTAGTTGGTTTATACTTTCAACGCAATACCTCAGAGAGATAGACTATTGCAAATATCCAACCTAAATACAATATAGTATAACTTAAAGAATAAAATATTGAAATTCCTAAATCTCCTTTTGTAGCTAATGCTTTTGAAAAAATAAGTTTTAAAGCTCTGAAAAACAACCAATAAAGCGTGGTTAGAATGATGAACAATGAAAACCAGAATAAGGCCTCAAGTAGTATCATTAAAACAATAATTAGTATAGTCATTCCAATCCAAAGGAGTATTGATAAAATTAAGCCTCCAATTCCATCTGCAATATCAATAGGAGGTGTGTCAAAAGTTGGTACTGTGTCTCCAATTAGATCCCCTTTTTTAAAACTTCGAAACTTTGGAAAATCATCCCTCAATCCAATTCCTCTGTATAATCCATAGGTCATAAATAGAAAAAGTGTAATTCCAATGATAGACAAAGACAGGTATAAATTCGAGGTTATGGTTCGGTTATAATTTATTCCGGTTAGATAAACAGTCAGAGTGGTAACTCCAATCACAAGCAATGAAACAGTAAAAACAGATTTTCCTTTTAGATATGTTTGTTTTGCGTTCAATTATATTTTCAGGCTTTAGCTATTTAGTTATTATACTCAATTTACGCCTCAAAATAGTTCCAATTGACGATCATCATTCTCCAAGCGAACAATAGAAACAGTAGAAAACTCATCTTGAAGTAGAGGTTTTAATAAATCTGGCCACTCAACTAAAATCCAATGTTTTGAAGACAAATAATCTTCGATTCCAAAGTTGTAAAGTTCTTCTTCATTTTCTACTCGATATAAATCAAAATGATAGATGGTCTCTGTTTTCGTTCGGTACTCATTTACTAAAGAAAAAGTGGGACTGCTTACTTCATCTTCACTATTTAATGCGTTTACAATCGCTTTAATAAGTGTTGTTTTTCCCATGCCCATTTCGGCATCAAAGACTAAGGTTTTAAACTTTGTATGATTTATTATTTCTTTAGCTACCGCATCTAAATCTTTGAGGGAATAGGTAATAATCACAATAATTAAAAAATCAATAGGTTGATGTCGCTATGCTTTAAATCGAACCATTCGCCAACAGAACGGTTGGTAAGAATGCCGTGGTAAAAATACAAACCATTTTTTAATCCGCGGTCAAAACGCAAGGCATTTTCTAGACCGCCATTTTCGGCGATACTTAATAAATAAGGCGTAAATATATTACTAATTGAAGCAGAAGAGGTCCTAGAATAACGTGCCGGAATGTTTGGAACACAATAGTGAATTACACCATGTTTTTTAAAGGTTGGACTTTTATGAGTCGTTACTTCACTGGTTTCAAAGCAGCCCCCCATATCGATACTTACATCAATAATCACTGCACCATTTTTCATGCTCTCTACCATATCTTCGCTAACAAGCACAGGAGATCGATCTTTACCACGAACAGCACCAATAACCACATCGCAGCGCTGCAAAGCTTTTTTAAGATGTTTAGGCTGTATGGTCGAGGTGTAAAAAGTGCGCCCAATATTAGACTGCAAGCGACGCAATTTCGTAATTGAATTATCGAAAACTTTTACCGTAGCACCTAGGCCTAGGGCACTTCTGGTCGCAAATTCACCTACAGTACCAGCACCAATAACCACCACTTTAATTGGAGGAACGCCACTAATATTGCCAAACATTAAACCATTGCCATCACTGGCATTACTAAGTAATTCTGAAGCGATTAGTACAGAGGCGGTACCTGCCAATTCACTTAATGCTCGCACAGCAGGAAAAGCACCAGCCTCATCTCTAATAAATTCGAAGGCTAGGGCAGTAATGCGTTTGCTGGCTAGTGTTTCAAAATATTTTTTTGTTTGCGTTTTTAACTGAAGCGCAGAAATTAATATGGTTTGCGGGTTTATTAGTTTTAATTCTTCAAGCGTAGGGGGTTCTACTTTTAGAATCATCGGGCAGGAGTAGACTTTCGCAGGATCGTTCGTAATTTCTGCACCAGCTTCACTAAAGTCTTGATCACTATATTTAGCCCCAAGCCCTGCTCCAGATTCTATTAATACCCGATGGCCATTGTTTACAATAGCAGAAACGGCATCTGGCGTTAAACAAACACGTTTTTCTTGAAAGGACGTTTCTTTGGGTATGCCAATAAATAATTCGCTTTTATGTTTAAGAATTTCTAAGGTTTCTTCTTGAGGTAATAATTGAGCCTTAGAAAAAGGAGTAATCGATTTCGACATTCGCAGTATTAAATTGTTAGGAAACTAAATTACAAATTATTAGTGAAATTATCATCAATAGTATGTATTATACCACTTTAATTAAAACAGTATTAAAATGGCCGATTTAGCCTTTCTGAAAACTTTTGAGAAAGCAAAAGAATTAATTTAATAAATACACTCTCATTTAATTAGGACATCATATAATGTTAACCCAATTTTTTCAATGGTATGTATCAATTCAACAAAATCAGCATTACTAGTTAACGGATTCATTATCGTACATCTTAAATAACGTTTGCCTTTAATTGTTGTTTGTACAATATAAAACTGTCCAGATTCAACAAGTTCTTTACGTATTTGAAGATTTAAATTATTGAGTTCTAATTCATTTAAATTAGAATGGGGTATAAATCTAAAATTAACAATATTGGATTCTGGAAGGACTGCTAATTCAAATTTAGGGTGTTCTAATACTAATTTGGTAAGTATCTGAGTAGACTCATGTAGTGCATCTATATTTTTTTCAAAAATATCTTTCCCATAAGTTTTTAAAATGACATAAGCATTCGCTGATAAAAAGCGTTTTGTGCATTCAAAAGTTTTTTTAGCAGAATTATACCATTCTTCAGTTTCTGGCGTATCCCACAAATATTGCGCTTTTTGGGCAAATGTTTTGTAAATATCACTTCCTCTTTTAAATAACAATGCCGTATTTAATGCGGGTGTCATTAACATTTTATGAAAATCGATGGCGATAGAATCGGCTTTTTCAATGCCTGAAACCAATTTTTTATGTGTTTTTGAAAACACCACAGCACCACCATGAGCGCCATCGACATGAAACCAGAGGTTATTTGTTTTAGAAAATTTTGCTAAGGCGTTTAAATCGTCATAAGATCCTGTAGCAGTAGATCCAGCGCAGCCTACTATGCAAAAAACATGTAAGCCCTTACTTTTAGCTTCTTCTAAATGCTTTTGTAATAAGTCGGGTCTAATTTTAAAAGCTTTATCGACAGGCACTTTAATAATCCCTTTATCGCCAAGCCCTAATATTCGCGCCGACCGATCTATGCAATAATGCGCTTCTTCAGAAACCATTACTGCTAGATTTTCTTTGTGACCATTTTGCCAAATGGCGCTAGGTGCTTTTTCCCTTCTTGCGGCAAGTAGTGCTGTTAAATTAGCCAAAGTGCCTCCAGAAGTTAATAAACCCGATGCACTGGCATGGTAACCTACTTTTTTTGCAGTAAAGTCGGTAATAATTCTTTCCATAGCGTTAGAGGCAGGTCCCATTTCAAACACGCCAGTTCCATTATTTAAAAAATCGACCATTAAGGCAACAAGGCTTGTAATAGGCGCAGGGCTAGCAGATTGATGCCCTATATACTTTGGGTGTTGCAATTGTGTAGAGTGCGCTATGATGGTTTTAAACAAGCTCAAAGGGTGAGACAACTCGTCGTTAAAATCATTCTGCCAAAATTCTAATTCTTTATTGGGGTTTTTATGCGGATAGACGCTATGTGCACCAGTTTGAACAGCTTCTAAATGATTTGCTAGAACATCTATTAACTCATGCCCAATTTTCCTAAACGCTTTTGAATCGTAGGGATCTTCAATTTTAATGTGTTCTTTCATTTTAGCAGATTCTGTTTATATGCTTTTTAACAGCAATAAAAATATTACATATAGTTTAGTCTTGGGATTAAATTTTATAAAATTCTGTTAATAATCATAACTGGTCGTAATTATGCTTCAATAAACGAGTCTAAACTAAATAAAAGTTTATGCGGATTTTACTGATATTGGTTTTTATAATTGGTTTTTTTTCTTCTGCTAGTGGTCAAACCATATCACAGGACGAATCGGTAGAATACCTGCATTTTACAAATTTAGCTGCGTCAAATGTTAGTGCTGTTCATGATAAATCAATTAAATACATAGATAAAACTTGGAAGCCTAGTTATAGCATTATGGTACTGGAGCTAATGTATTATACTAGAAATTATAGACTTCAAGTTAAACTGCTAGATCTATTAGAAAAAAACACTAAAAAGTCGTTTTCTTATGATTTTGATGCTTGGTATGAATATTTATGGAATAAAGCGCCGCAATCTGCGTCCTATTATCATAAATTTAAATCCTTTTTATATCAAGCTATCGATAAGAAGTTCTTAAACTATTTTCTAAATAGAGAAGAACAAAGCCTTATCCG
>CALDCO010000261.1 GCA_937937185.1 uncultured Flavobacteriaceae bacterium | reverse complement strand
GCCATAACGGCTAAAAGAACCTGAGCAGTACATATATTAGAGGTGGCTTTGTCTCTTTTAATATGTTGTTCACGAGTTTGTAATGCCATGCGAAGGGCACGATTCCCGTTTACGTCTTTGGTAACTCCAATAATTCTTCCTGGAATATCGCGTTTATAGATTTCTTTAGTTGCAAAATAAGCCGCATGTGGCCCTCCATATCCCATTGGGATACCAAAACGTTGAGTAGTACCCACAACCACATCTGCTCCAAACTTTCCAGGTGCTTCTAGCATGGTTAAGCTAAGTATATCTGCAGCAACTACTACTTTTATATTGGCAGCTTTAGCCTTTTCTATAAACGATTTTATATTGGTAATTTGCCCATTTTTACCAGGGTATTGAAGTATTGCTCCAAAAAAATCATTAGAAAACTCAAACTCATTTTCATTACCAACAACAAGTTCAATACCTACTGGATTTGCTCTAGTTTGTAATAAGGACAAGGTTTGAGGTAGAATGGCATCACTAATAAAGAACTTGTTAACATGTTCTTTTTTTTGAGCACGATCACGTACCGCATAGAGTAAGCTCATTGCTTCTGCGGCAGCTGTACTTTCATCTAAAAGAGAGGCATTTGCAAGTTCCATACCTGTAAGATCTGTAATCATGGTTTGAAAGTTGAGTAGTGCTTCTAATCGCCCCTGAGCAATTTCGGCTTGATAGGGGGTGTATGCTGTATACCAACCTGGGTTTTCCAGAATATTACGTTGTATAACAGAAGGTAAAATAGTTGGGTGATATCCTAATCCTATATACGTTTTATACGTTTTGTTAAGTTTAGAAAGTTCGTTTATGTGCGATAAATAATCATATTCGCTCAGAGCAGAATCTAAATTTAATTCGCTTTCTAAACGAATATCATCAGGTACCGTTTCATAGATCAATTGTTCAATCGAGTCTGCACCAATTGTTTTTAACATCTCATTTTGGTCATCGTCTCTAGGGCCTATGTGACGCAAAGAAAAAGCATTCGTATTCATTGAGTTAAGCTATCTTAGTTTTAAAACCGCAAAAATACGGAAAAACCTATGCTATTGCTCAATATAAAGACTAAAGTTTTTAACCACTTGGGATGGTTATTAACAGCTTACTTCTGTTATTTAAGCGCTTTTATACATAAACATTACATTTTGTAATATTTTAACTTAGATCTGCCTCTAAAATAAAATGATGATTTTTCTTTATGCAAATAAGAAAACAGAGGCCTAGACCAGTTGTATTCTTTTTATTTTTGAAACATAAAGGGAATAAGAGCATTTTAATATGGTAATAGCTGTATTAAAATGGGATTAGTACTATTTTAGCTAATGGAGAATAAATTATATACAGTGTTTATAATAGGTTTTCTTCAGTAAAAGAAAGGCTTAACCAAAAAATCAAACCATTTAAGAGTTAATGAAATATGTGAAATATGTTTTTAATTTTTACCTTAATAGCAGCATGCATGTTGCATTAGCAGTATATGCTTTAGCTTGGATTACGCTTATAAAGTTTGAATTATCTTATGATGAAAATACATTGTATTTTATTTTTTTTGCAACAATAACTGGCTATAATTTTGTGAAATATTTTGGCGTTGCAAAATGGCATCATCGTAAATTAGCTAATTGGTTAAAAATAATTCAAGTATTTTCATTACTATGTTTCTTTTTAATGTGTTATTATGCCTCTAAGCTTAATATTAATGCGCTTTTATGGAGTCTTTGTTTAGCTGGGGTTACTTTTTTGTATGCCATTCCACTTATTCCTAAAGACTTTTATATGGATACTCAAAAAAATTTACGAAACGTAAGTGGTCTAAAAATATACATCATTGCCATAGTATGGGCTACCGTTACTGTTTTTCTTCCTCTTGTAGCGAATAATGTGGCATTTAATGGCGATAGTGTCTTTGATTTTTTTCAAATAGGCTTGCTTGTTGTGGTCTTAATGCTGCCTTTCGAAATTAGGGACCTTAAGTATGATAGTTTAAAATTAGCTACCGTGCCTCAAAAAATAGGGGTGAAGCAAACAAAAATCTTAGGTTTTGTATTGTTAATGGCTTTCTTTTTTATGGAATTTTTTAAGGATACAGTTTCTACTGAAGTGATAATTTCATCAGCATTAATAAGTGTAATATTATTTTTGCTCTTGCTTTTCGCAAGAAAAGATCAGGGGAACTACTATAGTACTTTTTGGGTAGAGGGATTGCCAATATTGTGGCTAGTTTTACTGCTGATGCTTAGCTAGTTCTTTTTCAAAAGCAGATTTTAATTTTTCCTTATCGTTAGCCGTTATCGGCTCTACTTTTTTATTACCGTTAATAATTTTAGTAAGCTTGACATTATTTTTAGTATAATTTCTACAAGCACTACAATACAGTAAGTGAATGTTCAATTTTATTTTTTCCCACAATGTGGATTCTTTATACTGTGATTTATCGCAGACATGGTTTGCTTCTTCACAGGGGATAATAATTTTATTCATAATTTAAGGCTATTTAATTTAAAACCAATTCTTTTCAAGGCAACCAGCCATTGCTGTTCTAGCTCTGTGAATGATCACCCATAGGTTAGACGCAGTAATATCTAATTCATTACAAATAGTTTCAGTTTCGTAATTTAATATGGTTTTCATCTCAAAAACTTTTGCCTGTTTTTCAGGTAATTTCTCTAAACATTTATTAATTGCAGATCCAAGTTCTGTATTTTCTATTTTGTCTTCAGCAGTTTTATCAAAAGGATCAGCAACACGCTCTTCTAGCCAATCGCCTTCATTTTCAGAATCGCTATAAGACATTCTTACTTCTGCTTTTCCTTTATTAGAATTTATTTTGCGGTAGTGATCGATGATTTTTCTTTTTAATATGGAAATAAGCCAAGTTCGTTCACTTGCTTCGCCTTTAAAATTTTTCATCGAGTTTAAACCCGCTAGAAAGGTTTCAGAAACCAAATCTTGAGCAATAGCTCGGTCGCTTACACGAGACACCGTGTAATTAAATAAATAATCGCTATACAAGTCTATCCACTTGTTTGGATCAATTTTGTGATTAGGCATCTTATTTAATTAAAATTTGAGCAAATGTAGAAAATTATAATAATAAAATAGTTATAAAATTTAAGTCATTTGTGAGTAATAATAAGTAAAGTTATAATTTCATGTGTTTTTATGAAACATTAGAAATACTAATGATTGTGGAATGCTGTTGGTCTAAAAAATACGTTAATTTGTAGAAAATAGTTATTTTGTACATTTATATAGTAGTCATTTATAAATGACTTAGATAATTAAGACAGTAAATCTTTGAAAAGAAAACCTAGAAAACGAGGTACTCACTTTAAGCGCAATCAAGATACAGGTGAAATAACCACAGTACAAGTAGTAACAGCCATACAGCGTAAAGGTGATAAATATTTAAAAGCAGTAGGTGGCCTCAAAACGTCTTAGCGAATAAGAAATAGAAAAAGCTTCATATGGTAAATTAGCGCAATGGCACTACTATAATAACAGACAAGCTCCCCTTAATACAGGGCATTTGCCAAATCCAATCCAAACATTAAAATAATACTCGCAAAAAAACACGTCGATAGAGCGAATAATAACCTTCATTCACAAAAGCTTATTAACACGACGTGTATTAATCGGTTTTTTAAATTCATAACACATCTATTGTGTTTGTATTGAAATTTATTTACTTTTAAAATCCTTCGGGTTAATAATAATGTTAATGCACAACTCTCGGGACATTTCTTAGATTATTTAACGGTGTAGTGTAAGCTCTAAATGTCTACAAAACTATCTCTCAACTGGGTACGCCTATGAGAATAAAATACAAAACAGTAAAAAACATTCATGCAATGGTTTGTGGCTAAGCTTTTAGCAAACCTAGCTTTTAGCTTATTTGAATTATTTAAACATAACACTGTTTTAATTAGAGCTAGTTGATTAAGCTTTACAAAATAACAGTGTTATGTTGAATTTAATTTTTGACAAATTTAAAGCTTTCAAAATTTCCGTTGTCTAAATACACATTAACAATATAGTTGCCATCTGAAATATGAGATAAATCTATCACTTCTTCGCTAGATGATAAACTTTCATTTAATACTTCTTGCCCTAACGTATTGTACAAAACAACATTTTGAAAAGCCTCCGACGCAGCTTTTATTCTTAATGCATCACGTTTTGGATTGTAATATTTGGAGAAGGTATTAGGCGCTTCTTCATCATTAGTAGAGAGTACTAATTCAGAATCAATTGTTAGTGTGTCTATACCTACAACATTGCCATTTGAACCTAATTCACCAGCATCGGTTACCCAATATCTAAATGCAATACGGCTTTGTACTGGTTCTGCTAAACCTGAAATTTGAATAGTAATAACTTTCCACGCCTCTGGATATCCCCCTACCTCTAAATCTGGATTAATAGATAAAAGTAAATTTTTGTAAGAGCCTACATTACCTGTTGAAGGAAATATTTCAGGTTGACTTCCCATTCTAACTTCTAAACGGTCTGGAAAAGTATTTGGTCCACCTCCTGATCCTGCTGAAGTTCGGGTTGCAAAAGAGATAACATCTCCGTTGTCAATAAGTAGTTCAGGAGTTAAAAGATAAACATCAGATACTACTCCATCCGTAGCTTGAAAATTAGCCCAGGTATAGGATGTTAGAGGTCCTTCGTGAGCAGGGAACGAACCATCGTCAGTGCCATCGAGACCTTGTTCGAAATTTGTTATTCCTGGTGCATCACTTGCATTTACTACAAGAAATTCTGTTAAAGTAGTAATGTCCTCAAATCCTTCATTTATTTGAGCATTGGAAATTGAAACGAATAATAATAACAAAATCGAGAGTATTTTTGTTTTCATTTTTTTAGTTTAAGAATTAATAATTCTGCAAAAATACAAAAAACTATATGTAAACTATGATTGTCGAAAGTTTTTTAAAGATTTAACCACTTCAAATTTAAAATGAAGTACTTGATTTGTTCATTTTATTAAGTTTTGCTTTAATCTAAAGAATTCCTAGAGGCTCTCTTAGGGGTTTAGCTCAAAAGTATGAAAAACGAGGGTTTTTCAAAACACTTTGAGAAAGTTTACTTTCAGAAAACGAGTGCACATGATATAAAATGTCATAATGAAAGCTTGTTGTTATATCAATTAGTTTTTTTATTAAAGTATTTTCAAAAGTAACAGTCTGGACTTTACATAAAGCGATAATGAAGTATGATATGAGTTTGATTCTTGCCAAATTGATTTTAGCTTGAAAATGAGAAGTAAAAACTGCATTTAATTCGTCACTTTTATTCGAATCATTGGTTTTCTTCATTAGAAAAATGATTGGTGTTGTTATTGTAATACGCTTAAAATCAATGCTTTAATTTAATATTTTAACATTTAATTTGTTGATTATCATTAGATTATATTTTTGTCATGTACTAAAAAAATAGTTATAAAATTTAAGTCATTGGCGAGTAATAAAAAGTGAAGTTATAATTTGATGTGTTTTATTAGGCATTACAAGTACTAATTAGTGCAGTATGCTGTTGATCTGAAAAACACGTTAACTTGTAGAAAATATGTATAATATACATTTATTAATTGTATATTTATTATTAATTTATAAATTACTTTGGTAATCTTAGATTAATAAAGTTAAAATTACAATTTAAAATACATGATTAAAAAACTACAATTCACATTATTATTATTTGTGTTTTTTGTGTCTTGGATAGTTACATCACAAACGCCAACACCTCCAAACGGAAAAATGTGGGTTGCAGTTCCTGAACTCACAGACGAATTTACAGGCAATAAAATAAATGCTAACAAATGGGACGATTTACACCCTCATTGGAGTGGTAGGCCACCTAGTAGGTTTAAAAGAGAGAATACCACAGTAGGTGGTGGGTATTTAAGATTGAAATCGACACTTCTAAGAGATCCTTCAACTGTAAACGATCCATTAAAGGATATTTGGGTGAATTCTGCTTCATGTGTGTCCAAAAATAAGTCGGCCAAAGTTGGTTATTATTACGAAGCGAGAATGAAAGCCTCTTCGTTATCCATGACGTCTTCTTTTTGGTTTAGAGTG
Organism: uncultured Flavobacteriaceae bacterium; assembly: GCA_937937185.1. Taxonomy (GTDB): domain Bacteria; phylum Bacteroidota; class Bacteroidia; order Flavobacteriales; family Flavobacteriaceae; genus JAHDGB01. The sequence goes on along the minus strand of CALDCO010000261.1, from coordinate 2,084 downwards.
GGCAAGTTTTCTGAAATTGATGTTATTGAGCACATTGGTAACCCATCTAGGGCAAATAGGCAAAATGATTTGCCATTCGAATATGCTGCTAATACGCATTACTATGGGCCGCATCAAGGTTTACCACCTAAAAAGAGTACATGGAAAATGCCTGTTCGTGGCAGAGACGATTTTCATGTTTATGGTTTGTGGTGGAAAAGCCCTAAGCAATTAATTTTTTATTGGGATGGAAGAGAGGTGATGCAAATAGAACCTAGAGTACCTTACGATGAAAACCTAAAAATGGTTTTTGACACAGAAGTTTTTCCTTTTGCTCAAGCTGGTGTTCCCAGTATTGGTTTGCCAAGAGTAGAAAATCTGAATAACAATAACATGAATACGATGTATGTAGATTGGGTACGTACTTACAAACTAGCAGATGATGATGGTACTAATGCTCCTGATAAAATAACACTCGCTAATCCGGCTTTAGAAATACCTGCAATGCGATCTTACGATTTTAATGTTTCTTACTCTACTGCAAATAATAACAGAGAAGTTTTAGTCTCGTTTTGGAAAGGAGACACCTGGTTAGGTGCGGGAACAGCTAACGTAGATTCTGGGCAGAATCGAACAAAACAGGTCACCATAAATTTAAATGCCTTACCAGTTTCTGGTAACGATTATAAATATAAATACCACATACGCCCAAGAGGTACAGATCATACTCAGGCAACAGATGAAGGGGAAGTCGTTAATGTAAAAGTAAATGGGACATTAAGTTTAAATGATAATAATTTAAAGACATTTAAAATGTACCCAATACCTGCAACCAGTGTGCTTCATTTTAAAGGACTTGAAACAGGACTTCCAATAGTTGTGTATGATTATACGGGGAGAAAACTAATAGAAACAGCAGCAAAAAATGATATAACGAAAGTTAATGTTAATACTTTAAAAGCGGGTTCGTACTTAGTACGAATTAAAGGATATGAGATAAAACGCTTAATCGTTAAATGATTTTTTACTGCTTTTTTAATCGATAAAAAAAATATGATGAAAACAACCACTCACTCAAAAAATTACAGTGTTATTATAGTAATGCTGTGCCTATTCATGTTTAATATTGCTAATGCTCAACCAAAACCTCCTACAGGTTTTGAATGGAAAGAAGTTCCTGAACTTACAGACGAATTTAACCGCTGGGATAGGTCTAAATGGCAAAAACCACTATGGAATTACGGGGTTCCTGTTCAAATGATAGCGCGTAACTCTGGCGTTACTGATGGGAAATTATGGATTAAATCTTCGTTAGACAATAGCTCTCAAAGATGGTTTCAAACCTCTAGGGTAATGTCTAATGCGCAAATTAAATTTCCGTTTTATACCGAGAGTAAAATACTTAATTCAAACATTTCGGCCTATAATACCTTTTGGTTAAATAATGGTAATATTAATAATAGAGATGAAATAGATGTTATAGAGAATAATTCTAATCCCTCATGTGGCTGTCAACCAAATTTCCCTTGGCAAATGAATTCTCAGTATTTTCATGTAGTAAATGGAGATACAAAAAGGAACACAGGTAATTTTGATAATAGAAAATTACCGGCAAATAATCCAGGAAGAGGTGTGAGATGGAATCAAGGATACCATGTATTTGGTGTTCTTATGCTAGATTCCAGAAACATTCAATTTTATTTAGATGGTGTACCTGCTGGAAAAGTGAGATCTGCAAGGGATTTTACGAGAAACATGAATATTATTTGGGATTTATGGACCGCAGATTTTAGCTGGTTAGGAGGTCTTGCAAGGAAAAACAATTTAAATAATGATGCCATTAACACCATGTATGTCGATTGGGTACATACCTATAAGTTAGTAGAAGCAGGATTAAGTGTTGAAGAAGATAATTTAAAAACGATTTCAATGTACCCAAGCCCTGCTAAGGATATTCTTAACATTAAAGAATTGGAAGAGAATACAGATATACTTATATACGATTACACAGGTAGACGATTATTAGAAACGAAAGCAAATGCCAATATTACTACCATAAATGTATCTAACTTGCCAACTGGAGCTTACTTTGTAAAAGTTGAAGG
>CALDCO010000260.1 GCA_937937185.1 uncultured Flavobacteriaceae bacterium | reverse complement strand
TGGAATCGATTAAGCCCAAAAGACAATAGGTATTTTGTGCAAAATGAAGATGAAATCTCTCTAGAAGAATTTCCTAATGAACTTAAAAAATCAAAATTAAGAACAACGAGCTTAGTATTTCCTTTACATTTTGAATTTGGTCCTTCAAGAAAGTTAGAAAAGAAAACTTATTTTAGATATTTAAACCATAATAAGTTTAAAATAGGTATAGGCGGTTATGGCGGTTTTAGATTAGGAACTTTACAAAAACTAAAATATGAAGAGGAAGGCAGACGAACGAAAGACAAAATTAAGCGCAGCTATAATACGAGTAATATTGTTTACGGTTTAAGTGGTTATATTGGCGTAGGCGATACCAGTTTGTACCTAAAATACGATTTGTCTCCCATTTTTAATAACCAGCTTGTAAAACAAAATAACATCTCATTAGGTATTAGATTTGATATTGATTAAGTGTTTTTTTATGTATGTATTTTTAAAAGAAAAGAAAAAGTGGGAGAGCAGGATTCGAACCTGGGAAGACATAATCAGCAGATTTACAGTCTGCCCTCGTAGGCCGCTTGAGTATCTCCCCAAAACTGGGGGGTAAATCTATTACTGTTTTGTTTTTCTTCAAAATAAAAAAGTAATGGATTTTTGAATGACAAAAGAACTTAATTAATAGTTGTAAACAAGGAAAATAGATTATTAAAAAAACAATATTATTTGTTGTGTAAAACTTTTTCATTTCAAAAACACGATGTTTTCAAAATTCCTCAAGACTAGTGAGTGTAAATTTAACAAGAAAATACTTTCAAAATAAATTTTAAAATTACGTTAATCCTTTTTTTTCGTATTTTGTCTAAGTTTTTTTTTATCTAGGTGTAAAAACAGAAAAACAGTTTAATATTTTTTTTTTTTATAACGGAAATTATTTACAAAACTCCCTAAGATGAAAGTTAAAAACAAATTAGTATTAATTGTTGATGATAACCGAGTGTCTAATTTTTTTAATAAAAAAATTGTAATAGAGACCGAAGCCATCGACAAAGTTGTGACTATAGAGAGCGGTAAAGCGGCTCTGGATTTTATTGATCCCAAAAAATCTTTAGAACCTTATCCTTTTTTTATTTTCTTAGATTTACATATGCCAAGCATGAACGGGTGGGAATTCCTTGAAGCCTACAACAAGATAGAGAAAGTTAATAATTGCTCAATTGTAGTCATGTATGATAAAGAATTACTTCCTGAGGAAGCCATGCAGCTAAATCAATACGATTTCGTTAAAGCAACTACTAGCAAAATATTAACTAAAGATTTTGTAACCGCGTTTTTTAATGAAAATAAACACATAGTAGGGCAATTGAAATGTTCTTAATTACGTTTAGCGTTCTAGAATGTAAAAAAAGCCTTTCTTTATTAATAAAGAAAGGCTTTTTTAAATAGTACCTTAATCTACTAATGCTTCAGTGTAATAATTATCCAGGTAATATTGATTAATACGCTGTAACACATTAACGTTTAATGGTTTTTCAATAAAATCATAAACTAAATCACTTTCAATGGCTTTAACTTTATCTTTTGTCCAATTCGAAGTCGTTAAAAACACAACCACCATGTCTCCTCTTTTTTTCTTGGACAATTTTGCATAGTTTTGTAAAAATTCGAAACCATTCATTTTGGGCATATTAATATCGAGAAATATGATATTAGGTTTTGGGCATTCTTTTTCAGAAAACTCTCCCTTTTTGTTTAAGTAATTAAGCGCCTCAATACCATTATGAACATCGTAAACTTGATTCGCAATACCTGTTTTTTCAATTAACTTTTTGTTGTATATATTAGTAGATAAACTATCATCTACTAATAAAATGCAGTCGGTTTTTTTCATTTTGATTTGATTTTAGGAATAGCAATTATAAAGGTAGCCCCTTTACCTAAGCTAGATTTTATCCATATTTTACCTTTATGATTATCTACTATTCGTTTGCAATTTGCTAAGCCAATACCAGTACCTTCATATTCGGTTTTGGTATGTAATCGTTTAAACACATCGAACACCATGCTTTGATATTTTTTTTCAATACCAATACCATTGTCTTTTACATGGAATTCGTAGCTTGAGGGTTTTTCAAAACCACTAACTTCTATTATGGGAGGTGTTTTTGTTCTATATTTTAAGCTGTTGGAAATTAGGTTTTGGAACAATTGGTTGATTTGTGAACTGTCGCAAACTAATGAAGGGAGTTGATTGATATTAATCGTTGCATTATTTCTTGTGATGTCGTCTTTTAAATCTAGGATGATATTATCTAAGATTTCATTTAAATTTACAGCACTAAAATTTAAGGATTTGTCATCTAATTGGGAATACACCAATAGGTCATTGGTAAGTGTAATCATTCTGCTTGAAGCCTGCTCGATAAAATCTAAATATTGTAGGGCATTATCATCAAATTGCTCAACATACTCCTCTTTAAACAATTTGGTAAAGCTGGTTACCGTTCGCAAAGGTTCTTTTAAATCGTGAGAGGCTAAATAAGCAAATCGTTCTAATTCTGTATTAAGATTTTTCATTTTATGAGCAGCTTCTTTTTGCTCATTAATGTCCACTATAGTACCCACTATTTTTTTTGCATTGTTATTAATATCAATACTTGCTTGTGCGTTAATTTTAAACCATTTGTAATCGTTTTTACTGGTTTTAAGTTGCACCTCCATTTCAAAAGGATAAGCATCTCCTTCTACATGAGATTCTAAACCTTCTCTAAATTGCCTGATTTGATTTGGATGTACGAGATTAATAAACTCACTAAAGAGTGGTTTTAATTGTTTTTTTGTATAGCCTAGTAAAGTATAAAACTCTTTAGACCACCAGGCTTTATCTTTTAACAAATTACTCCATTCCCAAAGGCCGGATTTTGAGCTCGATATGGCTAGTCTATTACGTTCTTCACTTTCTCTTAATTGTTGTTCTATTTTTTTCGCTTTGGTTACAATAACCGCAACGCCAAGTATCGATTTTACTTCTCCATTGACGTCTCTTTCATTCACTTTATCTGTTGAGAGTACCCAGTCTATAGTTTTTCTATCTTTATGTAAAAATCGGTATTCCAATTGTAATTCTTCACCATCTTTAAGGGTTTTTAGCTTTTCAAAATGAGCGAGTACAATGTCTAAATCGTCTGGATGTATAATTTTTTCTAACAAGTTATCCCCAAAATCTTTTAGTTCTTTAGGGGAATACCCAGAGCTTTCAAAGAGATTAGCGTTAGCATATAAATTCTTTTTGGTTTTAAGGTCTAGTATGTAAATTATGGCAGGATTAGAGGTGGTAAGATGTGTAAGAAAAGAGTTTAATTTTTCTTTATCGGCTACAGCTTGTTTTAAGTTATGTATGTCTATAAAATTAATAACGACCCCTTTTATAGAATCCTCTTGGCTTCTGTAAGGAAAAATTTGAAGCCCAAACCAATTCCCTTTATTAGTTACAACTTCCTTTTTAAAAGGTTGTAAAGTTCGTATTACTTCTTTGGCGTGTTTGGTTAGGTCTTCACCGCCAATGGTGCCAGAAAAATGAGTGATAGAACGGCCTATGTCTCCTAATTGTAAACTAAAATGCTCTCTAATGGAAGGGGTGAATTTTCTAATGTGAAAATTTCTATCTAAGAAGATGGTGCCCACATTTATATTGGTCATTAAATTCTCAATATCAGAATTTAATTCAATAAGTTCTACATTTTTAGTTTGTAACTCAGCATTAACAGTGTGTAATTCTTCATTAAGCGATTGTAATTCTTCATTGGTACTTTGTAATTCTTCATTTGACGCCAACAACTCTTCATTAGTCGCTTGCATTTCTTCGTTAGAGGTTTCTAACTCTTCAATGGTAGATTGTAGGTTTTCCCTCGTTTCATTTAAAGCTTCTTTTAGCTCAATAACTTGGTCGACATTCGAAATTATTTTTGGAAGCTCTTTTTCTTTTTCTTCTTTTGTTATTTTTCGATCAGACTCTTCTATAATCGTAATTAGAAAAGAACGGCTGTTAACTGAAATAATATTGAACGCACAAATCAATAAACGAAGTTCTATAAGTTTATCATTTCTTATGAGTTTTACCGTTTTTTCTATAGTTTCGTCTGAAATGGTACTTAATTTTCTTACAGAAGTGCTTATGGGAATGTTTAGCTCATCTGGCAACATTTTAAGTAAATTGTTAGAATAGCCTTCGTCTGGGTACTGTATGTATTTTTTTAATTTCCCTGAAGCGTGAATAATTTCAAAATTTTCATCAATACAAACACTTACGGCTAAGAGTTCGTCCATTAACAATTTGTTAATAGATTTTGCTATTTTATCTTCTAATGAGTTTCCAGAGCGTCTAACTTGAAATCTTGTTTTCCCATCTTTTTCTATTTTCCATACATCACTAGCTTTGCTTATATTTACTAATCGTTCTGGCTGAATGTTTTTGTATATTTTCCACTTAGTATCAATATCTTCAAAGTTTTTACTTAAAATGCCTAAATTTTCTGAACTTCCTAAAAACAAATAGCCGTGATGGTTAAGTGCGTAATGTAAGCTCGATAGCACTTGTAATTGAATGTCGTTTTCCATGTAGATAAGCATGTTTCTACAAGACACTAAATCCATTTTATTAAAAGGCGGGTTTTGTAAAATATCGTGCTTAGAGAAAATAATATTTTTGCGTATGATCGGGTGTATTTGATATTTGTTTTCTTTTTTTATAAAATATTTGCTTAGTAACTTTGGCGGTAGCTCAGATTCTATATTTTGATCGTAAATGCCTTTCGTAGCAATATCGATGCCTCTATCATCTAAATCGGTAGCAAAGATTTTATAATCGATTTTTAGATCCATTTTTCTCAAATGCTCTTCTATTAAGATTGCGATAGAATAAGCCTCTTCACCTGTAGAGCAGGCCACGGTCCATATTTTTATGGTTTGTCCTAGTGTTTTTTTACTTATTATATTGGGTATAACTTCTTTTTGTAGGACTTCAAAAGCTTTAGAATCTCTAAAGAATTTGGTGACTCCTATTAAGTATTCCTGCGTTAATAAGAACTTTTCCTCAGGATGATCGTGCAAATAATCGATATAGTTTTCAACGGTTTGGCATTTAGTAATATTAATACGCTTAGCCGTTCTGCGAAGTAATGTTGGCTTTTTGTAGGAGAAAAAATCGTAACCAATATAACTTTTAATAATTTTCAAAATACGCCCAAGCGATTCTAAATTATTACTATCCCCTTCGGGAGTAACTGGGTAAGCATATTCAGGATGAGAAACAAACTCTACTAGTTCATTTCCCATTTCATTAGGCGATAAAATATAATCGGCTAAACCTTGAGAGATAGCACTTTTAGGCATGCCGTCAAAACCAGAGGTATTTGGGCTTTGTACAAATACAGTACCGCCAACTTCTTTTATAGATTTTGCTCCTTTAGTACCATCTGATCCTGTACCCGACAATATGATGGCAAGCGCACGTTCTTTTTGTTCTTTAGCGAGTGAATTAAAGAAAATATCGATGGAGAAGTTTACTTGGTTATTAGGTAAACGCTTCGTTAACTCTAACTTACCCTCGCTAATTTGGATGTTTTTAGCCCCAGGAATTAAATATACATGGTTAGGCATTACGGTATCGCCCTCTTTTGCTTCTTTCACACTCATTTTGGTATGCCTTGATAATAACTCAGGCATTAAGCTTTTATAATGAGGTGATAAGTGTTGCACAATTACAAAAGCAAAACCAGTGTCTGAAGGACAATTGTCAAAGAACTCTTCTAAGGCTTTAAGGCCTCCAGCAGAGCTTCCAATACCAATGATGTAGAAAGGCTTTTCGTTATTTTTTTTTGATTCAAGGTTTTTTGATTCAGATTTTTTTAGTGCAGATTCTAACATAAGAATGGTAAAAATACGTTTGTTTAGTTCATTTATGGATAACATAAATCTATAATCTTTTAAATTAAATGACAGGATTTTATCTTTTTATTATTTTTTTAATCGATAAAGTGTTAAAAAAATAAGATTAAAAACGATTTTTATGAAGGTTTTTACCTACGATTATTGTGTTTTTTTATAAAAAAAACGATAATGTGCTCAATTAACATGTTATAATGTAATAAATGTGTGTTTTTAACCCTAAGGGAGAATTTCGTTTTTTATTATAACATTTTTAGAGTATATATTTTATGGTATTATCATAAAGCGGGTTAAACTTTTTAATGAGTTCAAACCAACAAAAACCCCTTAGCGAATAGGTGTTCACTAAGGGGTTGGTACATGATAATTTAGAATAACTATAAATGGGCAGTCATTACCAATCTTGTTAATTTTTAAATAAAGCAGTATCTACATCTGTATTAAACTTAATGTTTGTCCAATTAGTAATGGTATGCGCTTTGCCTTTAATGTTTCCTTCCCAATCGGCTTGTATGTATTTGCGTTTAGAAGGGATTTTAATGCCGTTAATAGTTTCGTATTCGAAAGTCATTAAATTGGGTTCTGTAAGTCCAAAAGCAACCACAGTAAACAAAAATTGATCAATCATTTTTGTTTCCTTATTAATGTAGAGTACATAAGTATCTTGCGCATCTCCAACCTTGTCACCAAAGGTTATTTTTACACGATTATAGCTTTTATTGTTTAGCTTTTTATCTGATAATTTTTCATAATTTAATCCTTCATCCAAGAGTTTAAAAAACATGGTAAACCAATAATAATTTGTTTTTCTTAAAAAACGCGCCACGCCATTGGCTTGTTTATCGTTAGATAATTTTCCGTCGAAGGTCACCCAAGCGGCTTTACCGTCATAACCTTCTACTACTTTTCCATTGGCACCTGTTAAACTATGTTCTGTATAGGTTGCATGAGAAAGTTCTCCATCAAAAACGTAGGTTTCGTGTGCAATTAAAGTAGTCGCCCCTTTACCTGGAGGTGTTCGGTACTCTAAATCGTAGTTTACATTACCTAAATTGTAAAAATTTTGTTTTCCGCCTGTCGCTTCAATGGCTTGAGCGACGAGTTCTTTTGCGGTTTGAGCAGTTGCTATTATTGACATAGCCGCTAATAAGATTGATAAAGTCGTTTTCTTCATTGTTTGTTTATTAAGTGTTTATGATCTGTAGTAGTAATTCTTTTAAAAGACTTACATATTTATTATGTTAATTTTAAGTAGGAAATGGTGTTAGTTAAGCAATACAAGAACTCCATAAATAATTGAATTCAAAAAAACGAATCTATCACAGCTCAAAAACGAATGTTTATGCTTTCCATGTTAAAAGATTAAACGAACTCAGCAGTTATTTTTGTAGAAATAAAGAAACGCTATTAAGATTGTCCTGTAAAAAAATAATTATTATTTGCTAATTAAAACAGTTTGGTATTTATTTTTATAAATTACACTTCGTTAAACTATAACATCATTTTAGCTTTCAAAAAGAGAGGGAAGGGGGTATTTATACGGCGATTTCAAAATTTATAAGGTGTAATAGAAGTTCGAATAACGATTTATGTTTTTACAATTACTAAGTTTCCTAACTATTATTACTCAACAAAAAAACAAGTTTGAGCCGCCAATTGAGATGGTTGTTTTTACTGTTTTTCTGGCAGTAATTGTTGCTATTGGTGTTTTATATTTTCTTTTTCTTCTTTTTGAACATACTTATGGTACTTTTTATTTTAAACCTTTAATTGTTCATTTTCATCTACTAAAAAAAAAATTACCTAAAAATCAAAAAAGAATTTTAGAAACAGAATTTAGTTTTTATAAAAAATTATCGTCGAAACATAAACGCGTTTTTGAACACCGCGTGTATTGTTTTATTAAAAACAAAGATTTTGTTGCCAGAGAAGAAATTGTAATTAATAATCGCATGAAGGTATTAATTTCTGCAACGGCTATAATGTTAACATTTGGCTTTAGGAAGTATTTAATTAGTACGATAACTACTTTAGTGATTTACCCGGACGAGTATTATTCTAGTTTTAATGACGACTATCATAAAGGTGAATTTAATCCAAGACTGGGTGCTTTGGTACTATCATGGAAGCATTTTTTAGAAGGCTATAACAATGAAAACGACAATATTAATTTGGGCATTCATGAAATGATGCATGCCATTCATTTAAATAGCATGAGGCAAACCGATATTAGCGCATTTATTTTTAAAAAGAAACATGCCCAACTCACCGATTATTTAGCCTTAAATGAATCTATTAGAGTGAATTTAATTAACAATGATTATTTTAGGGATTACGCTTTTACCAATCAATATGAGTTTTTAGCAGTTATTGTTGAAAACTTTATAGAAACACCAAACGATTTTAAAAGACAGTTTCCAATTATTTATAATAAAATAAAAGGAATGCTTAATTTTTGTTTTCCAGGATATTAATTGTGGGTTTTATGCCGCTATAAGTTAGATTAGCTATTTACCAGCGTTTTCAAATTTTTTATGGTTTCTTTTTTATTACTGCTTTTAAAAATATAGCTACCAGCAACTAAAACATCAGCTCCAGCTTCAATTAAAGCTTTAGCATTTTTATTGGTCACACCGCCATCAATTTCAATACGTGTACTCAAGCCTTGTTCGTTAATCATTTTACGGAGTTTTTTTACCTTTTGATAGGTTATATTCTCAAATTTTTGCCCTCCAAAACCTGGATTAATAGACATTAGCAAAACCATGTAACACTCAGGTAAAATGTCTTCAAGAACAGAAACCGGCGTAGTTAAATTAAGTACAATTCCAGCTTTACAACCCGCATCTTTTATTTGCTTTAAGGTGCGGTGAAGATGTACAGTAGATTCATAATGTACCGTAATAATATTGGCTCCCACTCTCGCGAATTCTTCAATATAACGCTCGGGTTTTTCTATCATTAAATGCACATCTAAGGGTTTAGTCGCGTGTCTTTTTATGGCTTGAATCACGGGCATGCCATAGGAGATATTAGGAACAAAATGGCCATCCATTACATCGATGTGAAACCAGTCGGCATCACTCTCATTAACCATTTCTATATCACGTTGTAAGTTGGCGAAGTCTGCAGCAAGTATGGAGGGTGCAATTAATTTTGAAGACATAGTTAACGACTATTAGTATTTTTTTTCAAAATTAAACTATTTTGGAATGATGTCGTTAAAAAGACCAGTAATAATATCTAAAAAAACGGATACGGCTTAAAAACTTATAGATTAACTAATAATTACTGTGCTGTAAAAGATCGTTTTTGGTATAAATGAAATTCTCTGTTACTTTAATAAGCTTATTAATGCTTTTCATTTCTGCATTTTTTAACCAATTAAGATAGGTTTCTAGTTTTTGCATTTTCTCACTATTATCAATTATAGAAAACGACGTTTCATAATCTCTAAACACCCGTTGTTTAATAGGTTGATTAATAAGTTCTATAACATGATGGTGCCTTTTATCAATCATTATTTTACGGTAAAGCGCTTCAATGTTTTTTTGTAATCCTTCAATGATCTGAAAAAAGTTGCCATTATTATGAATTAGAACCCCAGAGATTTTTAATTTCAGGTTGTTTTCTTTGGTAGAATGGAGTAACTCTTGCAATTCTTTATTGGTTAAGTTTGGGCTAGAATTACTAACGTAGCATATTGTTTGTAACATCTCAAAAAATAATTAGATTAAATTTAAAGCATTTTGTAAAACTGAATCTTTTAAGAATACGTTATATAGCTTCCAGGGATATAAAGAAAAAGCAAGCATCTCTTAAATAAAAGGCTAGTACAAGCTACAAAATAAATTGCATTCAACCTATTTAAAACCATTACTTAAAGTAATGGAAATAATCTGCCTTATAGCAGTAATCTATAGAATTGTTTTAAGGCTATTTTAAAGAAAAAATGGAGCAGCCTTATCAGATTTGAATGCTTAGAATTATTCTAGATTCTATATTTTATTATGGTTTTCTCGCTTTTATAATTAATGTTAAACATGAGATCATTAAAATGCAATCGTTATATTTGTAAAAACATAACGATTAAATACATGATTTCTATTGAAGAAGCCATTACTAGTATTAAAAATAATAGTAAACCTTTATTAAAAACAACCACAAAATTAGTTGAAAGGGCAGGGGGCTATGTGTTATCTCAAGATGTATTTTCCCCAATTAATATGCCGCCATTTAGGCAATCGGCAATGGATGGTTATGCCTTGCGATTACATGATAAATTAACCTATAATGTAGTAGGAGAAGTAAAAGCAGGCGATCCCCACCAACCTCATTTAAAAAATGGGGAAGCGGTTAGAATATTTACTGGGGCTGCCGTTCCTAATACTGCCACCGCGGTGGTGATTCAAGAAAAAGTCACAACAACTGCAACCAAAATAATAACTGAGGGGAAGCCCCTTCCAAATCAAAATATTAGACCACTGGGCGAACAGGTAAAAAAAGGAGCGCTCGCTTTAGCTAAAGGTACTAAAATAACGCCTGCCGTAGCAGGGTATTTGCTCTCTCTGGGAATAACTGAGGTGGAAGTGTTTAAAAAACCATCTATTGCTATTGTAAGTACAGGGAATGAACTTGTAGAGCCAGGAACGCTATTAACCCATGGGAAGATATACGAGAGTAATTCTAAAATGCTATTAAGTGTTTTATACAGTCTTAATTTTTATGAGGTTAGTATTCATAAAATTGGCGACGATTACCATAAAACAGTCTTAGTACTTAAAACACTAATTAATACAAAAGACCTAGTCATTATTACAGGCGGCATATCGGTAGGTGATTACGATTTTGTAGGAAAAGCACTTAACGAATTAGAGGTTAAACAATTATTTTATAAAGTGAAACAAAAACCCGGAAAACCTATGTTTTACGGTAAAAAAGAAGACACTTCTATTTTTGCATTACCAGGAAACCCAGCAGCGGCGTTAAGTTGTTTTTACGTTTATGTGTATATCGCATTACAAAAAATGATGGACCGAAAGCCTATTGAATTGCCACGAATTAAAGCGAAATCGACCAGCAATTTTGAGAAAAAAAGAGGGCGACCGCAGTTTTTAAAAGCCATTTATAATAAAGGAAAAGTAGAAATTTTAGAGGGGCAAAACTCATCGATGTTACAAACATTTGCACTCTCTAATGCTTTGGCATTTGTTCCAGAAGCAATCACTAATATTAATATTAATGATATGGTAGACGTTATTCTGTTACCCGTACAATACAACACTTATGAATTACAGCATTAAAAGTAGAATATGGATAGAGTCTAACGGTAAAGTACTTTTAGGACATGGTCGGATAGAACTATTAAAAGCGATAGACCAATATGGCTCCTTATCTAAAGCCGCAAAAGCACTACAGCTGTCTTATAAAAAAGCCTGGCAGCTTGTCGATGCGGTAAATAAATCGGCAAAACAACCTGTAACTATTAATAGTATAGGTGGTAAAAATGGTGGAGGAATGCAATTAACAGACTATGGAAAAAACTTAATTAAAATATTTGAAACGATTAACGAAAACTGTTGGGCTTTTTTAGATGAACAACTAAAGAAAATAAAAACGTTTTAAGCAATTATAATTTTAATCTGTTAATAATAATGTTTAATTTTTTGTCATTCTGTCCCGTTTCGGGATATTTCAGAATCACATAACGCAGATAAAAACGAGTTATAAAAATTAAAACACTTCATAGTTAAAATGGTATTTAAACCAAGTAATTAAGGTCATCCAAAAAAAATATGCTATTACAAAAAGAATATATTTATCTCTTTTTACTATTATTACCAGTAGTCTCACTTTTATACGCTAGTGTAGGACATGGCGGTGCTAGTGGCTACTTAGCACTTATGGCATTATTTTCTTTTGAACCCGAGCTCATGAAACCTACGGCCTTATTACTTAACCTTTTTGTAGCAGCCACTTCATTTTATTACTATTATAAAGCGGGTTATTTTAAACTAAAACTGTTTTTAGCATTTGCGATCACCTCAATCCCTTTAGCATTTGTGGGTGGTAGTATGGCAGTAGATGCCGCTTTGTATAAAAAAATACTGGCCGTTTTTCTTCTTTTCGCCATTCTTAAAATGATGACTACTTTTTCGAAAGCAAACCAAAGGCATAAAAAAGTAAAGACGTGGCAAGGTTTAATTATTGGAGGCCTTATAGGCTTCTTCTCAGGGCTTATTGGAATTGGTGGCGGGATTATATTAAGTCCAGTGATTTTACTGTTAGATTGGGGGAGAATGAAAGAGGCTGCTGCGGTTTCGGCATTATTTATTTGGGTGAATTCTGCTTCGGGGCTTATTGGGCAATTAAGCCATGGAGTCGTATTAGGAAGGGATTCCTTTTTATTCGTTTTTATGGTCGTTATTGGAGGGGTTATAGGCGGGTATTTAGGCAGTAAAAAAATGAATAACCAACGCTTACGTTACCTACTGTCTTTCGTTTTATTAATCGCCAGTATTAAATTGTTTTTCACTTAAAATGATAGAAAAAAAAGACATTACAGGCATTATTTTAGCAGGCGGTAGGAGTTCTCGAATGGGAACCGATAAAGGGCTACTCGTATTTAACGAAAAACCATTTATTCAATACAGTGTTGAGGCCTTACAACCCTTGGTTTCTGAAATCATGATTGTTTCCAATCACACTAGTTATGATGCTTTTAAATTAAAACGCGTTCACGATTGTTTTGAAGATTTTGGTCCTTTAGCCGGGATCTATTCAGGATTAAAAGCATCGAAAACCAATTATAATTTAGTACTGAGTTGCGACCTGCCCTTAGTGACTTCAGAAATTTTAAAGCCATTAGTTGAAAATGCTGATCTGGT
>CALDCO010000259.1 GCA_937937185.1 uncultured Flavobacteriaceae bacterium | reverse complement strand
ATAGTGAATGCCGTTAGGGGTAAAGGGCTATTAAATGCCATTTTAATTAATGATACTGAAGAAAGTGATACCGCTTGGAATATTTGTTTAGCATTAAGAGATAATGGTTTATTGGCTAAACCTACACATGGAAATATTATTCGTTTTGCTCCTCCTTTGGTAATGAATAAAGGACAGTTATTAGATTGTACTCGCATTATAATAAAAACGCTTAAACAATTTGAGTAACTTATAGAGGCCTTTAATTTTTAAGTTAATAAAAAGCCTAGCGGTATACTACTGCTAGGCTTTTTTTTAACTTAAAAATTAAAGACCTCTATAAATTACTCAAATTGTTTAAGTGTTTTTATTATAATGCGAGTACAATCTAATAACTGTTCTTTATTCATTACCAAAGGAGGAGCAAAACGAATAATATTTCCATGCGTAGGTTTAGCTAATAAACCATTATCTCTTAATGCCAAACAAATGTTCCAAGCGGTATCACTTTCTTCAGTATCATTAATTAAAATGGCATTTAATAGCCCTTTACCCCTAACGGCATTCACTATATTACTGGTAGCTATATATGTATTCAATTCACTTCTAAATAGCGCTCCTAATTTATAAGCGTTGTCTGCTAATTCTTCATCCCTAACAACTTCTAAAGCAGCAATTCCAACAGCAGCTGCAATGGGGTTTCCGCCAAATGTACTACCATGGTTTCCTGGTTTTATAACACTCATAATGGCATCGTTAGCCAATACTGCAGAAACAGGATATGCTCCCCCAGAAAGGGCTTTTCCTAATATTAATACATCTGCTTTTACTTCTGGAGTTCCAGAACAGTTTTTATCATCACAGCTACAATTACCACAAGTTGCAAGTAGGCGTCCTGTTCTAGCTATCCCTGTTTGTACTTCATCAGCAATAAACAACACACCATATTTTTCACACAAGGCTTTCGCTTTAGCTAAATACCCTTCAGATGGAACATAAACTCCCGCTTCACCCTGAATAGGTTCTACTAAAAACCCTGCAATATTGCTGTTGTTTTTTAATGCGTCTTCTAATGCATTAATATTATCGTACTCTATTTTTATAAAACCAGAGGTGTAGGGCCCAAAGTTTTTACGGGCTACCGGATCGTTAGAAAAGGAGATTATTGTTGTTGTTCTTCCATGAAAATTGTTTTTACATACAATAATCTGTGCTTCATTTTCTTTAATGCCCTTTACCTCATATGCCCATTTCCTACAAATTTTTAAGGCTGTTTCTACTGCTTCAGCCCCTGTATTCATTGGTAATAATTTATCGTAGTTAAAAAACTCGGCCGCCATTTTTTCGTACCTACCTAACTTATCGTTGTAGAATGCGCGAGAGGTTAAGGTTAGTGTTTCGGCTTGATCTATCATGGCATTTACAATCTTTGGATGGCAATGCCCTTGATTTACAGCAGAGTAAGCCGATAAGAAATCATAATATTTTTTCCCTTCTACGTCCCAAACGTAAACACCTTCTCCCTTATTTAATACAACAGGAAGTGGGTGATAATTATGTGCCCCGTATTTGTTTTCTAAATCCATCGCTTCTTGCGATGTTAATTGGTCTAAAACAGCCATTTTAATTAAATTTTAGTGTGAATAAAATAACCATTCCTACTGTACCTTTATCCTTTCGAAGTGTCGAAAATTCAGCGTGGGAGAGAAATCATCCCTAGAGTCTGCAAATTAATAATATTCCACATTTTTACTAGAACAATTTTTAATTTATTATAAATTTCTTTTTAATATTTTTAACGTTTTTTTTAACCTTTCGTCGAATTTAATTTTTATTGCTCAGTAATAAAAAGATTTACTTTTAGTAAAAACTAAATTCGTAATTATTAACTTAAACAAAATAAAATGGACTATCTAGACAACATTTACCAGAGTTTATCAAGCTCTTTAGGTAATTATTTACCCAATACTATTGGGGCCATATTAATACTTATTATAGGTATTTTTATTGCAAAGTTTTTAAAGAAATTAATTACTCGTTTAGTAGCAAAAACAGGCTTAGACTCTTCCTTAAAGGGAAATAAAGTTATTCTCTCTAAACTTATTGGAAAGCTTGCTTATTTTTTATTAATGATTATTGTATTTATGCTTGCTTTAGAAAAATTAGGCATGACCAATGTTTTGGAACCTTTAAAAACAATGCTCAATGGCTTTCTTGGCTTCGTTCCTAATATAATTGGAGCAGGGTTGGTAGGATACATTGGTTACATGTTAGCTAATGTCGTTTCAGAATTGGTTGGGCTTTCTGGCGAATCTATTCAGAAATTTGTTCCTAAATTTAAACTCCCTGAGAACATCGATTTAGTAGGCATATTAAAAAAATTAGTCTTCATTTTTATATTCATTCCATTATTAATAGCGGCTTTAAACATATTAAATATGGATGCGATTTCTGGACCAGCGACAGATATGCTTAGCGCATTCTTTGAAGCAATACCAAAAGTATTACTGGCTGTTATTATTCTGGTTTTATTTGTATTTGGTGGACGTTTTATCTCACAATTAATTAAAGACTTATTAAATAGTTTAAATCTAAATAACCTAGTATCCAATATGAATATGGGAGATTTATTTGGTAAATCTAATATGGTAAATACTATAGCAAATGTTGCTTATGGATTCATCGTACTGTTTGGTATTGTCACTGCTTTTGAAAAATTAGAATTTGAGCAGTTAACCAATATACTAGATACGGTATTAGCTTATGCTGGCAAGATTATTTTTGGTGTTGCCATAATTGCAATTGGTATGTGGGTTTCTAACTTATTAACTAAAAATATGATGAAATCCAGCAATTCCTTTGTAGCCTCGATAGTTAAAGTGGCCATTTTAGCTATATTTTTAGCAATAGGTTTAAGATCTATGGGCATTGCAGATGAGATTATAAATTTAGCTTTTGGTATTACTCTTGGGGCCGTAGCTTTAACTGTAGTGCTATCTTTCGGACTTGGCGGTAGAGAAGCTGCTGGAAAACAAATGGCAAAGATCCTTGATAAATTCAATAAAAATTAAAGTTTAAAAATAACACATCTTACACTATTTTTTAAAAGCTGTTCATTATTATGAGCGGCTTTTTTTTGATACTTTTGCAACGATGTCTAGAAAAAGAAATAGAAAACAAGTTTTTACTAATATAGAAGTGATCGATGCTGGAGCTAAAGGTAAAACGGTTGCAAAAGCACCAGATGGACGTGTCATTTTTTTACCTAATGCCGTTCCCGGGGATGTTGTAGATGTTCAAACTTTTAAAAAAAGAAAAGCTTATTTTGAAGGCAAAGCAACTGTTTTTCATAAACTAAGTGATAAACGCGTCGTACCCGCTTGCGAGCATTTTGGAACCTGTGGTGGTTGTAAATGGCAAGACATGGGATATGAGCACCAATTGTATTTTAAACAGAAAGAAGTGGTTAATAATTTAACACGATTAGGTCACATCGAATTACCAGAAGTGACGCCTATTCTTGCCGCTACTGAACAGTATTTCTACAGAAATAAAATGGAGTTCTCTTTTAGTGATAGTCGTTGGTTAACACAGGAAGAAATTCAATCTGAAAAGGATTTAGGCGACAAAAATGCTCTAGGATTTCATATTCCAGGAATGTGGGATAAAATATTAGATTTGAATAAATGTCATTTACAAGCAAATCCATCCAACGCCATAAGAAATGCCGTAAAACAGTTTGCTATTAATAATGAATTAGATTTTTTTAATACCAGAAATCAAACGGGTTTATTAAGAACTTTAATGATTCGCTCTGCTTCAACTGGCGACCTTATGGTCTTAATTCAGTTTTATAAGGAAGAGGCGCACAAACGCAAGCTATTATTAGATTTTTTAGCTGAAGAATTTCCGCAAATCACATCGCTTCAATATGTTATTAATGGTAAAGCAAACGATACCATATACGACCAAGAAGTTATCTGTTACAAAGGACAAGATCATATTTTTGAAGAAATGGAAGGATTGCGATTTAAAATAAATGCAAAATCTTTTTATCAAACCAACTCTGCCCAAGCTTACGAGCTCTACAAATTAACCAGAAAATTTGCAGGTCTTAAAGGGCATGAATTAGTATACGATTTATACACAGGAACAGGAACAATAGCTCAATTTGTAGCAAAGCAAGCAAAAAAAGTAATTGGCATTGAAGCCGTTCCAGATGCTATTAAAGCTGCTAAAGAAAATGCACAATTAAACCGTGTTAATAACGTTGAGTTTTTTGTAGGTGATATGAAAAAAATCTTTAATGAAACATTTATTAATACTCATGGTCGTCCAGAGGTTATTATTACAGATCCACCGCGAGATGGTATGCACAAAGAAGTGGTACAACAAATTTTAAATATCGCTCCTAAAAAAATAGTATATGTGAGTTGTAATAGCGCCACCCAAGCTAGGGATTTAGCCTTGATGAATGCAGAATATAAAGTTACCAAAACACAAGCTGTAGATATGTTCCCGCAAACGTATCATGTTGAATCAGTCGTTTTACTCGAAAAAAGGAAACAATAACGTGTACATGTTTTCTAAAACCTACAAAAACCCGACATAAAACTTATTTTTTTATTATCTTTGATTTGTCATTTTAAAGCAACCTTGCTTTTATTTTATTATAAAATAATGACAAATTAAAAATCGCTACATATAGGACCATATTATAAAAATCCTCTTTTATCTCAGTTTTTAGCGATTCTGTTTTAATCGAGGGTTTTTGTTTTTATGAAACCAACAGAATTAAGAATAGGAAATCTAATACTTGGAGAGTATTACAACCACAACGACGAAGAACGCGAAGATGAGAAGTACGGATTATGTAAGGTAGTTGGTATTAATGCGGCTGGGTTCTCTGAATACAACATATGGGTAGAGGGATTAGACGAAACGGGTATAGAAGAATACGAGAGATTTGAAGGGGTGAGAATTACAGAAGAATGGTTATTGAGGTTTGGATTTGAGGGTGATAATATGGATATGTGGAAAGTTTTACCAACAGGGAATCAATTAGAACTGCATATTGATTGTGTATGGGAAGGTAAATTTGAGAACGCTTGTTTAACACAAGGAAGAACAGGTGAAGGAGTACCTGGAAAAGATTATAAATTCGCCTATCTAAGCGATGTTAAATACATACACCAACTACAAAACCTATACTTCGCTTTAACAGGTAAGGAATTAGAATTAAAATAATCAAAGTGGTCAAATTCGACCACTTTAAAAACTAAATATATTATGAAATTAAAAGTGACAGTAACCAAACAGCATTTAAAACAATCCATGATGTGTGGGACAGCGCGTAATCTTAAATAGAGTATTCAAGAGAACTGCGCTGTGGCATTAGCGGTAAGAGATATTTTTCCAAAAGCCAGAGTTTCCGCTAGTGATTATTTTGCTTTTCAAAAAGATAATTGCATGGCTAATCATACAGGTTTCAGTTTTATAGAGGCTTTTGATTCATTGGTGGATAGCCCAGAAAAGCGTTTAGAACTACCCGAAACAGAAATAGAACTAGAGATTACAGACGAAATACTAGACGAG
>CALDCO010000258.1 GCA_937937185.1 uncultured Flavobacteriaceae bacterium | reverse complement strand
TTTACGATAGGTTTTAAATTAATAGAAGTGCCTTGATTGGTTTTTCTGAATTTTACTAAAGGATAGGCTTTAGTATCACTATCAAAACTTACTTTCGCCTCATCTTCTGTACGGTCGTACTTAATGATAATTTCTTTCGCATCAACATATTCTACAACACCTTGTCCTTCAGCATTAATTAGTACACGAGAATCTGAAGCCACTTGACGTTCTAAGCCTGTTCCCACAATTGGTGCTTGTGGCCTTAATAAAGGCACTGCCTGACGCATCATGTTAGATCCCATTAAAGCACGGTTCGCATCATCGTGTTCTAAGAACGGAATTAATGACGCCGATATGGAAGAAATTTGGTTAGGTGCAACATCAGTATAATGCAATTCTTTAGGATCAATTACTGGGAAATCGCCTTCCATTCTTGCAATAACCTTTTCGTGTAAAATTTTACCTCCATCATCTACTTTTACTGTCGCCTGCGCAATTAATTTTTCTTCTTCTTCTTCGGCGCTTAAATAAGTAGGCGCAGATTTTATATCTACAACGCCATCTTTTACTTTTCTATATGGCGTTTCTATGAATCCCATAGAATTCACTTTTGCATAAACAGAAAGTGAAGAAATTAAACCAATATTTGGTCCTTCTGGTGTTTCAATAGGACATAAACGCCCATAGTGTGTATAGTGTACATCACGTACCTCAAAGCCTGCTCTTTCTCTCGATAAACCGCCCGGCCCAAGTGCTGAAAGACGACGCTTGTGCGTAATCTCGGCAAGTGGATTGGTTTGATCCATAAATTGAGATAATTGATTGGTCCCAAAGAAAGAATTAATTACAGAAGACAATGTTTTTGCATTAATTAAATCTATTGGTGTAAAAACCTCATTATCACGAACGTTCATACGCTCTCTTATGGTACGTGCCATACGAGCCAAACCAACACCAAACTGAGAAGATAGCTGTTCACCTACTGTACGAACACGACGGTTAGATAAGTGATCTATATCATCAATCTCGGCTTTTGAGTTAATTAACTCAATTAAATATTTAATTATGGTAATGATATCTTCTTTGGTAAGCACTTGCTTATCCATTCCAATATCCAGTTGTAATTTTTTATTCATTCTGTAACGACCAACTTCTCCAAGAGAATAACGTTGGTCACTAAAGAATAATTTATCTATAATACCACGTGCTGTTTCCTCATCTGGCGGCTCAGCATTACGTAATTGTCGATAAATATGTTCTACGGCTTCTTTCTCAGAGTTTGTTGGATCTTTCTGAAGCGTATTGTGTATAATAGCGTAATCGCCTTGTTCTGAAGTCTCCTTGTGTAATAGAATGGTCTTCACTCCTACTTCAAGAATTTCTTCTATATTATCTTTATCTAATTCTGTATCACGATCAAGCACAATTTCATTACGTTCTATCGAAACCACTTCTCCTGTATCTTCATCCACAAAATCTTCATGCCATGTATTCAATACACGAGCGGCTAACTTACGCCCTGTCATTTTTTTTAATCCAGATTTTGAAACTTTAACTTCTTCAGCTAAATCAAAAATCTCAAGAATGTCTTTATCTCTCTCAAAGCCTATTGCTCTAAAAAGCGTGGTTACAGGTAATTTCTTCTTTCTATCTATATATGCATACATCACCTGATTAATATCTGTAGCAAATTCTATCCAAGAGCCTTTAAAAGGAATAACTCTTGCAGAGTATAATTTTGTTCCATTAGCATGAAAAGACTGTCCAAAGAATACACCAGGAGAACGGTGTAATTGAGAAACAACCACACGCTCTGCACCATTAATACAGAAGGTGCCACTTGGCGTCATATAAGGTATTGTTCCTAAATAAACATCTTGAACTATAGTTTCAAAATCTTCGTGCTCAGGATCTGTACAATATAGCTTTAATCTTGCTTTTAAAGGCACACTGTAGGTTAACCCTCGTTCAATACACTCTTCAATAGCATATCTAGGCGGGTCTATAAAATAATCTAAAAATTCTAAGACAAACTGGTTACGCGTGTCTGTTATTGGGAAGTTTTCCATGAAGGTATTATAAAGTCCTTCATTACCTCTTTCTTCAGATTTAGTTTCTAATTGGAAAAAATCCTGAAAGGATTTTATTTGAATATCCATAAAATCTGGATACTCTGTTCTATTGACTATAGATGAGAAACTTAATCTTTCAGCTTGTTTTGCTAACATCAATGGAGTGAATTTTGATTAAAAAAAAATATGCATGCATATAGTACTAGCTATATACGACAAATGGTTTAGGTCTTTGAGTATTACTCTCCAGACCTAAACCTTTGTTAAATTATGGGGTGAACTTATTTAAGCTCTACCTCAGCTCCTGCCTCCTCTAAAGAAGATTTTAAGCCTTCAGCTTCGTCCTTAGATACGCCTTCTTTAATTGCGCTTGGTGCATCGTCTACTAAACCTTTAGCTTCTTTTAATCCCAAACCAGTTAATTCCTTAACTAATTTTACAACAGCAAGCTTAGCGCCTCCTGCAGCTTTAAGAATTACATCGAACTCCGTTTTTTCTTCAGCAGCTTCACCGCCTCCAGCACCTCCGCCAGCAGCAACAGCTACAGCAGCAGCAGCAGGTTCAATACCATACTCATCTTTTAATATGTTAGCTAACTCATTAACTTCTTTTACCGTTAAGTTAACTAATTGTTCTGCGAAATCTTTTAATTCTGCCATTTTTCTATCGTTTTAATAATTTTTTAATTTAATATAATTGTAATAAAGTGCGTACTATTTAATATTATCCTTCTTTTTCAGATAATGTTTTTATGATACCTGCTAGTTTCCCGCCGCTCGACTTAAGCGCAGAAATAACGTTCTTAGCTGGAGATTGTAATAATCCTATAATTTCTCCAATTAATTCTTCTTTCGACTTAATGTCGACTAGCATGTCTAATTGTTCATCACCAATGTATATCGCTTCTTCAATAAAAGCACCTTTTAAAAGTGGCTTTTCTGATTTTTTACGAAATGCTTTGATCACTTTAGCGGGCGCATTGCCCGTTTCAGAATACATTACTGAAGTATTGCCTTTAAGCGTCGATGGTAAATCTCCAAACTCTTTATCTGAAGCCTCCATTGCTTTTTCAAGTAATGTATTTTTTACTACCGCTAATTTTACATCTGCTTTAAAACAAGCACGACGCAAATCTGAAGTGTTTCCTGCATTTAACCCTGATATATCTGCTAAATAAATATTAGTATTATTGGTTAATTGAGCAGTTAGCTCTTCTATAACTTGTGATTTTTCTTCTCTTGTCATAATAAAAGTTTTTAACTACTTAAACACCAATTTTAGTATCAATTGCTATACTAGGACTCATCGTACTCGACATATAGATGCTCTTTACGTAAGTTCCTTTAGAAGCAGTTGGTTTCAATTTCATTAATGTTGTTAATAATTCGTTTGCATTGCCTTCAATTTTATCGGCACTAAAAGAGGATTTTCCAATTGCAGCGTGTACAATTCCAGTTTTATCTACTTTAAAATCGATTTTACCAGCCTTTACTTCTGTGACCGCTTTTGCGACATCCATAGTTACAGTACCCGTCTTAGGGTTAGGCATTAAGCCACGAGGACCTAGCACACGACCTAAAGGTCCTAATTTACCCATCACACTTGGCATAGTAATAATAACATCTACATCGGTCCAACCACCTTTAATTTTATCAAGGTATTCTTGTAAACCTACAAAATCAGCTCCAGCATCTTTAGCTTCGGCTTCTTTATCTGGTGTTACTAATGCCAATACTTTTACATCCTTACCTGTACCGTGAGGAAGAGAAACGACTCCCCTAACCATTTGGTTTGCTTTTCTAGGATCGACTCCTAAACGCACCGCTAAGTCTACCGAGGCATCAAACTTTGTATTTGTTATTTCTTTTATTAATGCTGAAGCTTCTTTTAGAGAATATACTTTATCCTTTTCAATCTTTGCTACAGCTTCTTTTTGTTTTCTTGTTAATCTTGCCATTTTAAAATCTTTTGAGGTTAATTAGGGGCTGTGCCACCTTTAACTGTTATACCCATAGATCTTGCTGTTCCAGCAATCATCTTCATTGCAGACTCAACAGTAAATGCATTTAAATCTACCATTTTATCTTCTGCAATAGTTTTGATTTGATCCCAAGAAACTTTTGCTACTTTTCGTACATGAGGTTCTCCAGAACCTTTCTTCACCTTGGCCGCTTCTAATAATTGTACAGCTGCAGGAGGTGTTTTGATTACAAATTCAAATGATTTGTCTTTGTAAACAGAAATCACAACTGGTAATACTTTACCAGCTTTATCTTGAGTTCTTGCATTAAACTGCTTACAGAACTCCATGATATTAACTCCAGCGGCACCTAAAGCGGGTCCAACCGGTGGCGACGGATTCGCTGCACCTCCCCTTACTTGTAATTTGACTACTTTGCCTAATTCTTTTGCCATTTTAAATAATTTAGTTTCATATTAAATCCATAATTGGAAGCAGATTTAATACTTTCTTTATGTAACAATTATTATATTTTTTCAACTTGCATATAGCTTAATTCTAATGGTGTTTTTCTTCCAAAAATTTTCACCATAACCTCTAGCTTACGCTTTTCTTCATTTATATTTTCAATAGTCCCATCAAATCCATTAAATGGCCCATCTATTACTTTTACGGTTTCTCCTTTTGTAAAAGGAATGGCAACATTAACATCAGTTTCTAACGACAACTCATCGACCTTACCTAACATTCTATTCACTTCCGATTGTCTTAATGGTAAAGGGTCTCCTCCTTTTGTAGCTCCTAAAAAACCTATAACATTGGTAATGGATTTTATAATATGAGGTATTTCTCCTGTGAGATTCGCTTTTATCATAATGTAACCACTGAAATAAACTTTTTCTTTGTTTATTTTTTTTCCATTACGTATTTGCACCACATTTTCTGTTGGAACCAAAACTTGTTCTACATAATCTTGAAGACCTAATCTGGCGATTTCGTTTTCGATATACGCTTTGATTTTGTTTTCTTGACCACTTACAGCTCTAACTACATACCACTTTTTTTCGCTAACTTCTGCCATACTGCTCATTTATCCGTTTATAAAATCAAAATAAAGCCCTATGACTTTACTAAATACAGTGTCTACTCCCCAAATGGCTAAAGAAAAAATTATAGAAAATACCGCTACCAATATGGTTAAACTTTGTCCTTCCGTCCAAGGCGTCCAGGTAACATTATTCTTTAATTCTGCAAAAGATTCTTTTATATAATTTACTATTCCTGCCATTTGATGTCTTTTAATATTTAGGAAGAGACCAATGTCTGCTTCTGTAAAATTAATTTTAGATACTTTTTTTCTTCAATATTTTGTGAGAGGCTATTCCCTTGACTGCGCTCGGGACAGGCTTCTCGCCTCCGTTTAATACTGCACGTGTTGAGAGACTTCCCTCGACTACCCTCGGGACAGGCTTCTCGCCTCCGTTTAATACTGCACGGGTTGAGAGACTTCCCTCGACTACGCTCGGGACAGGCTTCTCGTCTCCGTTAAATACTGCACGGGTTGAGAGACTCGAACTCCCGACACCTGGTTTTGGAGACCAGTGCTCTACCAACTGAGCTAAACCCGTAAATATAAGTCAAGGTGTCTCGAAAAACAAGACACCTTAACCCTATAACTTTATAACCTATTGTTTACTCTATAATCTCAGTTACCTGACCCGCTCCAACTGTTCTTCCTCCTTCACGAATAGCAAAACGAAGACCAACATTCATTGCAATAGGCTGGATTAAATCAACATTAATCGTTAGGTTATCTCCTGGCATTACCATTTCAACACCATCTGGAAGCCCTATGTTTCCAGTTACATCGGTTGTACGCACATAAAATTGTGGACGATAATTATTATGGAAAGGGGTATGACGACCACCTTCTTCTTTCTTTAAGATATAAACCTCGGCCTTGAATTTTTTATGTGGTGTTACAGATCCGGGTTTAGTAATTACCATTCCTCTAGAGATTTGAGTTTTCTCAATACCTCTTAATAAAATACCTGCATTATCTCCAGCTTCTCCTCTATCTAATATTTGACGAAACATTTCAATACCTGTAATGGTAGAGGTTAACTTTTCTGCACCCATACCAATAATCTCTACTGGATCTCCAGTGTTAGCGATACCAGTCTCAATACGACCAGTTGCAACTGTACCACGACCTGTTATAGAAAACACATCTTCAATTGGCATTAAGAAATCTTTATCTACTTCACGAGTTGGTTCCTCAATCCATTCATCAACTTGTGCCATTAATTCCAATACCGTATCCACCCATTTTTGTTCTCCATTAAGCGCACCTAAAGCAGATCCAGAAACCACAGGACCATTATCACCATCATATTCGTAGAATGATAACAACTCTCTTACCTCCATATCAACTAATTCTAAAAGCTCCTCATCATCTACCATATCTACTTTGTTTAAGAAAACAACAATACGAGGAATTCCTACCTGACGCCCTAATAATATGTGCTCACGTGTTTGTGGCATAGGCCCATCAGTTGCGGCTACTACTAAAATAGCACCATCCATTTGAGCAGCACCAGTTACCATATTCTTTACGTAATCGGCGTGACCTGGACAATCAACATGAGCGTAGTGACGGTTTTTTGTTTGGTATTCTACGTGAGAGGTGTTAATTGTTATCCCTCTTTCTTTTTCTTCTGGAGCATTATCGATAGTATCGAAATCTCTTGCTTCTGATAAACCTGCATCAGCTAATACTTTAGTAATAGCAGCAGTTAAAGTTGTTTTACCGTGATCTACGTGTCCAATTGTACCAATATTTAAATGTGGTTTTGAACGATCGAAAGTTGCCTTTGCCATGTTTTAATAATTTAATCTTAAGTTATATAATATTATTTTGTTATGCTCTAAGAGCCAATGACGGGAGTTGAACCCGTGACCTCTTCCTTACCAAGGAAACGCTCTACCCCTGAGCTACACCGGCGTAAAGTTTTATCCCTTCGTTTTTAAAAATTAATTTCTTAACTTTTAAAAAAGAGACTCTGCCTTTGCAGAAAACAATTAAAATGAAAAGTCGTGCTTTTGGCATAACAACTTTCATTCTATGAGCGAGAGACCGGGTTCGAACCGGCGACATTCAGCTTGGAAGGCTGACGCTCTACCAACTGAGCTACTCTCGCATTTTTTTTAGTGATCATGAAATGTGGGGAGAGCAGGATTCGAACCTGCGAAGACATAGTCAGCAGATTTACAGTCTGCCCTCGTTGGCCGCTTGAGTATCTCCCCAATTGTTTCAATTTATACTTTCAATATTTTAATGAACTTGTAAAATAACGCAACGCTTTTATGAGCTTTACTTAAGGATCTCTATCCCTGAATTACCCTCTAGCGCCTTCATTATTTAAGACCGATGGAGGGAGTCCCTTCGACTACGCTCAGGATAAACTTCTCGTCCCAGTCTAAAACTGTTTTTCAACAACTTCAAATGCCTTTCGCACCTACATTATTTCAGAGCCGATGGAGGGACTCCCTTCGACTACGCTCAGGATAAACTTCTCGTCCCAGTCTAAAACTGTTTTTTCAACAACTTCAAATCCCTTTCGCACCTACATTATTTCAGAGCCGATGGAGGGACTCGAACCCACGACCTGCTGATTACAAATCAGCTGCTCTAGCCAGCTGAGCTACATCGGCAATTTTATACATTTTAACATATAAAAAAAGTCCGCTATTTCTAACGGACTGCAAATGTATATATTTTTTATTTTATTAAAAACAATTTAATGATATTTTTCTTAGAAATGTGATCTTAACTTTTCTTTACGTTTTTTAAGTTGTCGTTCTAGGGAGGCAACGGCAACATCTGTTCCTTCCTCAAACGATTTGCATTGCTTTTTCACAATGAAACTATCGCCAGGAACACTAATTTTAGCTTCAAAAATCTTATTGAGCTTATTATTCGTATTTTCTACTTTTAAATACACTTCAGATCGTATCACTTTATCGTAATATTGATCTAGCTTATTCATTCGCTTTTGAATGAAATCTATTAACGACTGATCTGCATTAAAATTGACGGATTGGGTGTTTACTTTCATACTCTTCATTTTTCGATTAAACAATGATAACTGTATTATTTTTTACTTCTAGGATGCGAATTAGAATACACTTTCTTTAGCTCAGAAATGCTATTGTGTGTGTACACTTGGGTCGCTGCCAGGCTTGAATGTCCTAAAAGTTCTTTTACAGCATTTAAATCTGCGCCTTTATTGAGTAAGTGAGTAGCAAAAGAATGTCTTAATATATGGGGGCTTTTTTTTACCTTACTCGACGCTTTACTAAAATAATCATTTATTACTCGATAAACAAGCATTTCATAAACTTTTACACCTTTAGTGGTTAAAAATAATGCCGTGTTATCTTTAATGCTTAGTAATGACCGTTCTTTTAAATAATCTTTTATTATTTTAATAACCGAATCTAGCAAAGGCACAAAACGCTCTTTATTTCTTTTACCCACTACCTTTAGGGTCTTATTTTCAAAATCTATAGCATTTAGCTTTAAATTAATTAATTCGATTCGGCGAATGCCTGTAGTATAAAATAACTCTATCATTAATCGATCTCTAAGCCCCGAAAAGTCATTACTATATTCTAATTCGTCTAAAACAATCGCGACTTCATTTTCTGAAAACGGCACCTGAATTTTTTTACTTGTTTTTAGCGCCTTATGTTTTGTTAAGGGATTTACATCGATAAGATTTAGTTTTATTAAAAATTTATAGTAGCTGTTTAATGAAGATATTTTACGATTAATACTTCTATTAGAAATTTTACTTTCAACGAGTTGTGCGATCCAACTTCTTATTTGAGCATAATTAACTTCACTCAAAATACTGGGGCTATACTCTAAATCTAAAAACGCTTTAAAGGAAAGAAGGTCTTTTTCGTAAGCGTTTACAGTTAACTTAGAATAATTCTTTTCTAAAAGTAAATAATCTGTAAACGATTGTAATGACATTTAAAAAATAATTACCCTTTAAACAATGTTGCTTTTCTACTTAGATCTTGAATTAATTCTTGTTCTTCTTCACTTTCTAAAAGAATATTATAATTTTCCCAAAACTCTTTATCGTATTTTTTAGGAGAAAAAATATCCATGTCCCATTTATTTTTAAGGGATTTACTAATCATTTCTTTATCTAAAATGATTTCTGAAAACAATATTTCTTGAACCGTATAATAATAACGCTTATCGGCCTCGTTTAAAGCTTCTTCTTCGGTAAGTTTCTTTTTAGCCCGCCCAACATTTACTAATTTAGGCGTTTCATAATAAATGTAATTAGGGTACATCCTGCCCTTGTATTCTTTATAAGTAATAACTAATTTATGATTAATCTGAGTATCGAATAATGATTTACTTCGCGTTTTTTGAGCCTCTGATGCAGCGACCAATTCATATTCTATTTTTTTAAAGGCGTAATTGTCCCAATAAATATAAATCCACCCTCTGGCTTCATAACCTTCGTTAAAAATACCTTTGGTATCCAAACCTACAAAATTGGCACCCTCTTTAATTCTTATTTTGTATAACTTCCTTTCGTTATCTACTAACACCGTATCCAATTCGAATTGATGCTTATCTAAAATATCGTCTCCAAACAATGCTTTTTTATGCTTTGTATTTCTAAAAACATTGAGTTTCCCATGAAAAATATTTTGCAACCCATTAACTCTGTTATCATTCCATTTAATCGCTTTTATTAAAGAAGACGTTTCTACCTGACTTCGTCTTATTTTGGGATATTTTTTCCTTGAATTTTGATTCACATACGAGCTAAAAGTTAACAAACTGTCTACATCCCTAAGGTCATAACTTTTCCTTTGCTGATCTACATTAATTTTTAAGTTATTTTTTGAAGAAGAGGTATACCCCGAATCGTAAACTGAAATCGCACTTTCTATAAGCCATTTAAACTCTCTCTTATTTCGTTCTTTATGTCTTAAAAATCCTTTTTGCAAATATGAAGAATCTGGCATCGTTTCAGGCATTTCTTCCAAGGCTTTTAGCACAATATCATTTCCTGTTTTAGGTCTAACGGTACCTACCAAAATTACCTCATCTAACGAGGCCACTTCTTCGTCTAAATAAATAGGTAATTCGGCATCGTAATACTCGATAGGAATTTTATAGGTAGAGTAGCCTATAGAAGAAATCACCAAGGTGTCTTTAATATTCTCATTGGGAATTTGAATTGCGAAATTCCCATCGGCATTGGTAATGGTCCCAATTGTAGTATTCTTAACATAAACACTTGCGCTCTCAATAGGCTGGTCTTTACTAAAATCGATTACTGTGTTTTTTAACTCTATTTTGTCTTTACTTGGGTCGACAACTACTTTTTTAGGAACCACTGCGACTTTTACGCTATCTATAATTTTTACATCAGCACTATCATTAGCCTTCTCGACAATTTTCGTTTCGTCTTTAATTTTATCGATGACTTTATCTTTGAGGGTAGCTTTTATTTTAGTTGAATCAATATTATTTTCTTTGGATTCTATTTGTACTTTAACCGAATCGGCAACAGTCTCTTTTGTTTCTACTTGCGCAAATGAGAAAGTTGTAAAGAAAATAAATAGAATACCTGGGATTTTTTTTATGTAGTTCATTATTAGAAACTTTAATCTTGAAGTGGTTTTAAACTATTTTGATTTAAGTGAAAAATAGTTTTTTTAGCAAATTGAAAAAAGTTTAAACCACTTCCTTATTATCTATAACTACAATAACCATAAAAAATTATTTGAATGCAAGATTTATACTTTTTTTTATAGAAATTATTTAAAAAAAAACGGACGATGATTGTTATACCAACCATCGTCCATAATATTATTTTAAGCACATTGAAGCTATTTATCGGTTACTGCAGGTTTGTAATCTTTTTTATCAATCACCATTTTAGCAATAATCTCTCTTAATATCTCAGATGTACCACCGCCTATAGGTCCTAAACGACTATCTCTAAGCATACGTGCTAATGGGTATTCCTCCATGTAACCATAACCGCCTAAAAACTGCAAGCAATTATAAATGACCTCATCTGCCATTTTTGTAGACTTTAATTTTGAGATTGTAGCTTCTTTAACTACATAATCGCCTTTATCTAATCGTGCAGCAATGGCATAATTAAACGATTTACAGACTAACATATCGGCATAGCCTTCAGCAAACGTATGGCGTAATGCTTGAAACTTATTAATTGCTTTTCCAAAAGCATGCCTTTCTGCCATGTACTGCTGCGCATATTCTAAGGCATATTCCGCTCTTGCATGTGCATTAATGCCCATTATTAATCGCTCTGAAGCAAAATGCTGCATAATGTAGGCAAAGCCTTTATTTCTTTCCCCCATTAAATTAGATTCAGGAATGGTCACATTATCAAATGCAATTTCTCCAGTATCAGACGCTCGCCACCCCAATTTATCTAACTTCGTGGCAGAAATCCCAGGCGCATTACGATCCATTATAAAAATACTAATGCCTTTGTTTCCTAACTCCGGATTGGTCTTAGCGGCAACTATGAGGTAGTCGCTGTAAACCCCATTGGTAATAAATGTTTTGGAGCCATTAATAATATAATTATCACCTTCTTTAACTGCCGTTGTCCTCATTCCTGCCACATCACTACCGCCAAATGGTTCTGTAACACAAAGACAACCTATCATATCGCCGGAGATACTTGCCGTTAAATACTTTTCTTTATGAGCTTCACTGCCTTCTGCATTAAGGTGCGTCATGGCTAAATAAGCATGAGCCCACATCGCAGCTGCAAATCCTCCAGAATTTATCCTTTGTAATTCTTCTAAAAATATGACGGTATAAAACAAATCGAGATTTAGCCCTCCATATTTTTCGGCGTAATTAATCCCAAAAAAACCCATATCGCCCATTTTTTTCCAAATGAAACGCTCAATAGTTCCTGTTTTTTCCCATTTTTCTATATGAGGCAATACTTCTTTTCGCAAAAAATCCCTGAAGCTTTCCCTAAATAAATGATGTGCTTCTGTGAAGTATAAATTGTTCATAGCCATATTATTAATTTTTTAATTTTATGTTGTTTTGGAATGTAAATTATATGGAATTCACAATAAAATTCCTACTTTCTAATTAAGTTGTAAATATAACTTAATTATCTCAATTTTTTTTATGGGAAAGTCTTTTACTTTTCTTAAATCATCCAGAGAATTGTAACCTGCTCTAAGAGTTCGCGCTTCAATAATATTATACGCGATATCGTAATCAATATATTTTATCTTAACCAGTTCGTCTCTAGTTGCTGTATTTAAGCTTATCTTTTTTACATCTCTAGGTGATTTTACAGTAAATTGCTTCTTTACAGCCGCAATCACTTCTTGAGACAAACCATATATTTCTTGTAATTCTATCTCGCTTATAAAGCCGTTTTGACTATTTCTGTAGGCTATAATTCTTTGCGATAATTTATCACCTATCCCATTTACTTTTTTAAGCTGAAAAACAGTGGCTTTGTTTAAATCTATTTTCCTTTCTAATGGCAAAGTGCTGTTTTCTTTTTTTATAGGATTTGAAGTATGATTTCTTTTGGGGCTTTTAACCCATTCTGGAAATTTAAAATTAGGGGATAGAATGGCCAACAAAGAATCTGAAATTTTAGTGACCTGTTGAAACATTTTTGCCGAATTCACCCATTTATTTTGTTTTCTAAAATGATGCAGTCTGTCTATTTCCTTATTGGTCATTCCTAGAATATAGCCTTTATAATCGGTTATAAAATTAGGATTAAAAGGATGTATTTTTGGTGTACTGGCTTCAGCTTTTATTTTTCTTAACGAATCTATTTCTACTTCAAATAAATGTAATGCTTCGGCATTTAAAGCCAATTCATTTTCAATATTAGCAGTATCCAAATCATTATCAATAAAAAAATAAACGCATTGTAATAGCACGATAAGTGTAAGCAACAAAAAAATCCCATTTCTTTGTCG
>CALDCO010000257.1 GCA_937937185.1 uncultured Flavobacteriaceae bacterium | reverse complement strand
CAAGATAAAGTCGTGTTCAATTTTCAGAGATAACTATTAAATACCAAAAAAAAATCATTAACAATTATTTAGCAGTATCTTTGTCATCTTAATAATAGGGTGTATTCCTGAAATACGGGTTCATCTGTTTCAAAAATGTCTAAACTACCAAAAGAATATAAGTTTATAGATCTTTCAGATTATGGAAGACCTATAGCTATACTTATCGCTAGTGCTCTAAAAAATACCGCATTTACGCCTATTCATGTTACTATTGGTTTTATTATTTCTGGCTTATTGGCTATCTATTTTATGCTAAATGGTAATTATTTTTTCTCTGCTTTTTTCTTAATTTTTAAATCGATTCTAGATGCTGCTGATGGCGAATTGGCAAGAATAAAAAAAACACCTTCCTACACAGGTCGTTACCTAGATTCTGTTGCAGATATCATACTAAATGGTTTAATTTTTATTACCTTATGGTACATTACTGAGGCCAATATATGGTTATCTATTCTTGCCTTTTTAGGATTGCAACTTCAAGGTACGCTCTATAACTATTATTACGTGATTTTAAGAAATAAGTTTAATGGCGATACCACTAGCCGTGTGTTTGAAGATAGTACGCCAAAAGCTTTAAAAGGTGAGAAACAAAAAAATGTAAACTTTCTTTTTATCTTATACAAGTTTTTTTATGGTGGTTTCGATAAAGTGATCTATGCTATAGATAGTAATGCAAATAAAGGCAAGTCATTCCCTAATTGGTTAATGACTAGTATATCCACTTTTGGTTTAGGGTTTCAATTACTTTTTATTGCCATTATGTTAGTACTGGGTTTAAAAGCTTTTATTTTACCCTTCTTTCTTGGGTATACTATTATGATTTTTATATTTGTGGGCATTAGGAAGTGGTTCTATTAAATATAAAGAATGAAACGATTTACCGTTTAACAAACTAGAATAATATCATTATAGCTAAATCAATATAAAATAACACCAATATTCATAGAAAAAACTTAAAATAATACCCCAGATAAATAGGTGACTTACTATTATTATGGCTTATAAGCTTTTAAATAAATTTTAACCATTAATTAGTTGAACACTTTAAAAATAAATACCCATCCGAAGGTAGGTCTTAAATTTGAGACCTACTCGAAAGCTATTAAGCCTAAGCTTAGGCATTTAAGGCATTTAATAATTGAAGTCGCTAAAAAAAATGAAACGATAACCGAAATCGAAGAAACGCTAAAATGGGGAGAACCCAGTTATTTAGTAAAAAAAGGAAGTACGATTAGAATAGACTGGAAAGCTAAAACACCAAATCAATATGCCATGTATTTTACATGTACTAGCAAATTAGTAGAAACCATTAAAGCACATTATGGCAACACCTTTAACTATGAAAATAATAGAGCCATTGTTTTTAATTTAAATGATAAAATCCCCGAGCAAGAATTAAAAACCTGTATTGCACTAGCATTAAATTACCATAATATTAAACACTTGCCAAAATTGGGCTTATAAAAATATCGCCTTACATTCATTATCTTGCGCATTAATCTCATAGTCAAATGCATTTTATTCCTGAAAAGCTCGACGATTACGTAGTCGCACATTCTGAAAACGAACCCCAATTATTACAAGAATTAACTCGCGAAACGTTTCAAAAAATTTTGCAGCCACGCATGTCTAGTGGCCCATACCAAGGTCGTGTATTAAGCATGATTTCAAAACTAAAAAGGCCAAAAAACATCTTAGAATTGGGTACATTTACGGGTTATGCTACGTTGTGCTTAGCGGAGGGCTTAAAAGCCTCTGGAAACATTCATACTATAGATAAGAATGAGGAACTCTATGATTTTCAACGAAAGTATTTTGATAAATCTGAATATGCTTCTCAAATTATTCAGCATTTAGGTAATGCCTTAGATATTATCCCCAAATTAGAAATGCACTTCGATTTAGTGTTTATTGATGCCGATAAGGATAATTATATTAATTATTTTCATTTAATTATTGAGAAACTAAATCCTGGCGGTATTATATTATCAGACAATGTTTTATGGAGCGGAAAAGTTATTGAAACGCTAGATTCTAAAGACAAAATGACGAAAGCCGTTTTAGATTATAATAGACTCCTTAAAAATGATGAAAGAATAGAAACTGTCGTTTTACCAATTAGAGATGGATTAACGATTAGTTTAAAAAAATAACCACTCATTTGTAATGCCTTTTAGTATATGAATTTATTAAAAACGGATTCTACTAAACTAGTAACCTGAGTTCTACACAAATAAATTTACTTGTCTTCGATACAATTTTCTGTCGAAAATCACTCAGACTGACGTAAACTTATTTATGTAAAAGTCAGATTAGTATAATTCTTGTCCCTTCATTCTGAATTCATTTCAGAATCACATAATCTTCGTAAAATAATTGGATATTAAGAACCTAGAGCTCGTTTGAAGAAACAACTATAATTATTACACATAAGAGACATTTAAAAATCAATTACATTTTCCTACGTACAGAACCAGTGAAATCTTCAAGATCGTCTTTAACTTTATTAAGTTCGTCTTTAACATCTTTAGTAATACTGGTATCTATACCATTGGTTTCAGCGCTTTTAGTAATCTCGTTTTTTATATCATTAGTTGCATCTTTTAGGGTACGCATTCCTTTTCCTAGACCCCTAGCAATCTCGGGTATTTTATCTGCACCAAAAACCATAACCACGATAAGTAAAATAAGCGCGACCTCTCCTCCACTAATAAATAATATGACTGTTTGCTGTATCACACTACAAATATATATAGAACTCCTTTAAACTTTTTTTAATTTACTATAAAATTATCCTTTTGTCACTTATTTTAGGGCTTTTATGACACAGACGTAGCGATACCATTGAAAATAACCTATTTCCTTTAAAAAAACATCATAAAAAGAGGCTGTCTGAAAAGTACTTTTAATCGTCCTTGTGTCCCGAAGTTTCGGGATATTTCAGAATCTCAAAATGTGACGTGTTAGTCTTTTGTGAGAACCTGAATCAAGTTCAGGTTGACGAAATCTACCGTTTTAGACAGCCTCTTTTTGTGCAATACTAAATATTCTTAATACTGAACGTATTTATAAATTTCTCTTAAGATTTTAATTTCTAATTTTGTTTTTAAATTTGCTAAAATTGCTTTGATTTACTTCTCTTGGCCATGAGTTATTCGACGTATCAACATCGGCAGTTTCTTGGTTAGGATCTATTTTTATTCCTACTATTTCTTTCTCTGAAGCAATGGCTTTGTTCACTTCTTTATCATTTAATCGCCATATTTGAGCTGGATAGGTTTCTGTTTTAGTGGTCCCATCGGCGTAGGTGTATTCTACAATAATTGGCATCACCAGACCTCCAGGTTTTTCGAAAGTTATGTTATAAAAATATTTAGGTTCTTTAAGGGCAGCGCGTTCTTCAGCAGAAAAATTATCCATTAAATATTCTTTTAAAGTAGACGAACTGTCCATTAAAGAGGAATTCTTCATTTCTGGTTTAAATTCTTCACTACCTTCCTCTACCATAAATACCATAGCAGGCATTTGTCTGGCACTTGCACCTCTTGCTGCTAATATACGCTTAGCTCGAGCACCTGGTTCTTTAGAAACATAGAATTTTTTAATTCCCTTAATTCCAATGTCTACATAATCGGTCGTGTAAAACCAACCGCGCCAAAACCAATCTAAATCAAAAGCAGAAGCATCTTCCATCGTTCTAAAGAAATCTTCTGGAGTTGGGTGTTTAAACATCCAGCGTTTCGAATATTCTCTAAAAGCATAATCAAATAACTCTGGTCCCATAACGGTTT
Organism: uncultured Flavobacteriaceae bacterium; assembly: GCA_937937185.1. Taxonomy (GTDB): domain Bacteria; phylum Bacteroidota; class Bacteroidia; order Flavobacteriales; family Flavobacteriaceae; genus JAHDGB01. The sequence goes on along the minus strand of CALDCO010000257.1, from coordinate 20,797 downwards.
CGCGAAGAATATTTAATGCCGTTCCTGGTTTTCCGTAGGCATTATTTCCAAATTGGTACGTATTTAAGCCTTTAGTCATTATTGGAGCGATGTAATTTTGATCGCCTCCCATATAACGCACAATATTTTTTGCAGGGCCGCGTCGTGATGGGTATTTTGTTTGTCCAGGAGATAATGCTGCAGGATACCATTTGGCAAAGTCTTGTTCTGCGACATATTGTACGAATGTATTTAAGCCTTCATCCATCCAGGTCCATTGGCGTTCATCACTATTCACAATCATAGGGAAAAAATTATGTCCTACCTCATGAATAATAACACTCATCATTCCATACTTAACACGATCGCTATATTTTCCATTTTTATCTGGTCGTCCATAATTCCAGCATATCATAGGATATTCCATGCCCTGATTCTTAGCGTGAACAGAAATAGCTTTGTGATAAGGATAATCGAATGTCATTCTAGAATACGATTTTAATGTGCTTGCCACTGCTTTAGTAGACCATTCTTCCCACAACGGGTTTCCTTCCTTAGGATACATAGATACCGCCATGATATCCTTCCCTCCTACTTTTACAGCCATCATATCCATAATAAATCGTCTGGAAGTTGCAAATCCAAAATCACGAACATTCTCGGCATAAAGCTTCCATGTTTTCTTTTTATTAGATTTCGTTTTTTCAGCAGCTTTGGCTTCGGCTTGCGTTACAATAACCACGGGCTCATCAAATGATTTTTTAGCTTTATCATAGCGTTTCATCATTTGTTTTGAATAGACTTCCTTTCTGTTGGTTAATCTGCCCGTACCATCTAATATATGATCTGCAGGTACCGTGATATTCACTTCAAAATTGCCAAAAGGCAATGCAAACTCATCACGCCCCCAGAATTGTGAGTTTTGCCACCCTTCTACATCACTATAAACAGCCATTCTAGGATAAAATTGAGCGATAACATAGGCTCTATTTCCTTCTTCAAATTGCTCATAACCAGAACGACCACGACCATTAACATGATCGTTAATATTGTACCACCATTTAATTGAAAACGAAAATTTTTCTCCAGATTTTAATAGTTTTGGTAATTCTACACGCATCATCGTGCGGTTAATCATGTGCTTTAAATCATTACCATTAATATCTTTTACTTCTTCAATATTAAATCCGCCATCAAAACCTTTACTCATGTAATTACTGGCGAAAGTTTGAACCTGAACCGCAGCTGGCACACCATTTCCTTGAATTAACGGCGTTTTAGAATCTCGAGCTCTCATATTCTGGTCTAATTGAACCCAAAGGTAATTTAAATCGTCTGGAGAATTATTGGTGTAAGTAATGGTTTCATTACCTTTTAGTTTCGCATTTTCATCATCTAATTCAAGATCCATTTTATAATCGGCTTGTTGTTGATAATAAGCTGGGCCTGGGGCACCAGAAGCCGATCTAAACATATTAGGACTAGAAAACTCGTCGTATAGTTGTTTAAATTTATTATTATTTTGGTGGCCTTCTTTTACTGTATTGGCAGAGCTAGTTTGCTGCCCAAAAGCGCTTACAGAGACTAATAAAACTGGGATAAAATAAAATTTCAATATTTTCTTCATTGCTAGTTAAGTTTTATGATTGCTGAATTAATATATTTTCAGCAAACGAATATAATTTTAAAAAAAACAATAATCAACCTGAGCTCGATCTAACAATTTAGTTTGAAAAAGCCGTGAAATTGAGTAATTTTTCAAAGTGAAACGAAGAAAAATAGTACCGAAATTAGGCTTTTGAGTGAAAATTTATTGGTCTTCGATACTATTTTATATCGAAAATCACTCTGAATGACATAAATTTTCTTACATCGAACTTACGTAAATCATTACTTTTTTTTAACAAAGGCTGAATTTAGCAAAAAATAAAGTTTAAATAAATTATTCTTTAGAAGTTTAACATTCCTTTTTTATTTTCGGGAATAAGTATGAAGGTTTTGTACTTTTCGTTAATATTAGTTCTCACAATATTTTTTTGGTCTTCAAAAAGATCGAAGAGCAAGGTATTAGAAATTTCCATGGTGTTAATGGCAACTACATTTTCAATTTCTAAATAGCAATACATAATATCATTATCATATTCCTTTCCAATAAACACAAGGTTTTGTGTTTTCCCATCAATAGAAATTTTTAATTTGGAGCGCAAGTACTTTTCTATATAAGTATCAATTAATGCTTCTTCTTCATTCTCATTTAAAACAATAGTATCATCATAGCGTTCCTTTAGTAACTTTTCAAAATCGTCTACAAATAAGCCACTGGTAATTTGTACCGCCCTTTCTTCTTTTACATAGTCTACTTGAGTATTACTAACGTAATATTTGTGAAGCGAGGTAAAACCAAATAGAGGAATACTAATTAAGAGTAATTTTATTTTATTCATGCAGATTGTTTTTCAACTGTAAAACTAATAAATGGATTCAAAAAGTATTCCAAAATGGGTTAATCTTTCTCTTTACTATTTTTTAGGTATTGCTCATATTTTTCTTTAAAAAAAATAAGCGCCTCTAAATCGCTATTCTCACATCGTTTAGTAAAATCTGGATCCCCCAAACAAAAATAAAAAAAGTCCATTCTATGTTCTTTATCCAGTGGGTTTTCCTTGAAAAAATTGAGCTCTAAACGTGATTTTAAACCAAATAAAAGTCGTTCTTCTGCTTCTAACTTTACTCTGGCTTTTAACATTTTTGTTCGACCAGTAATTTTATTTAAAATTTTATAAAAATTTAATCCAACTCCTCCTCCCTTAATGCCTCCGCCACCAGTTTTAATAAGTCTTCCGCCATCGGCCTCAAATAAAAGGCGTTCGCTTTGCGTTTTGGGTTTCCCTAAATAACCTGGAATCCCCACATCATAAAAATTAATTTTTGGTTTAACATCAGAATTTTTAAGATCACTTAGTAAATCGCCTGTTAATATTTTTCCTACGACCACTTCTTCTAATTCATTAACATTGGGTTCTAGCGTTACCGTCATTTTTTTTGCTAGAATGTCTTCTGCTGAAACAATTATAGATTCTAATTTATATTGTACTGAGGAAAACACAAGCGTATCATTTAAAATAACTTCTATTTTAAACTGCCCTTTAATATCACTAACTGCATATTTTTTCTGGGATTTATTAATAACGTGAATATTCTCAACGCTTCCAGATCCTAATATTTGTCCAGAAATTTCAGTGTTTTGAGAACCTCCTAACTGAAATATTATTAACATTATGCCTACAGTTATGTCTCTAATCTTTATCACTAATCTCTAGTAAGAATTGCTCGCTTTTTTCTTGAAGAAATGTAATTAACTCTATTTCATTTCCTTTTTCAAGCAAGGTTTCTGTTAAGCCGTTATAGTCTATATATTCTACAAATAAACCGGTTTTATCTTCAGGGATATTAAAATTTTTAGAAAGAAAATGAACGGTATACTTATTAGCCAAACTTGGGGGTCTGCCTGTATTTAGACGCTTATCTTTCTTGTCTTTTTTAGTTTTATTCTTAAGAAGCGGTTTTATTAATTCATTAAAAATGTTTACAAAATTTAACCCATTATTATAGGTCACATTATTCATCGCAATATTTTCTACTTCACTTTTATAATCGTCACTAAACTCATAATCATAAAAACTCCCGAAGGAAAAAGCAACAGGCTTAATAACTTCAGCAGTTTGAACATCTACATCAATATTGCCTGAAAGCTCATAAGGCAAAACAGTAACTTCATCTAGAGCATTAATCGCCTCAGCAAGAGAAATTTTTATGCTTTTGTTTTTAAGCATTAAATCATTAATAACAATTGTTCTTTTCTTAAATTGCAATGCAGAAATCTCTAGTTTATCATTTAATCCTGCTTCTATAACAAATTTGCCTTCACTATTAGTTATTGTGCCCTTGTTAGTTGAAGTATTATAAATACTAATACCTTCTACATCATTACTTTCCACATTAATTTGACCATTAATAGGTTCTCTATTTAAATCTTGAGACCAAGAAAAATTTACTACAGAAAGAAACAAAAATAAATATAGATAATGTTTCATAATTAAGTTATGATTGGTTTAGTTATTGTAAAGAACGCCTCTATCTTCTTAATAAAATGGTAAATCCCGTCTAAACTTTTGTTAAAAAGAAATATCGCTTGTTCTCCTATTAATTCCTTAATATTAATATTTATACCTACTTAGATTAGAGAATTAAACATATTACCTAAATTTACAATAAAAAATTTAATGCAAAATCTTATTATTGCCAGCACCTCAACTATTTATAACGGTGATTACTTAGACTATCTTTTAGAAGAATTAAAAGAGCTATATAAAGAGGCCGCAACCATTTTATTTATACCATATGCAAGACCTGGTGGTATTTCTTATAATGCGTATACCAACAAAGCGCAAACCGCATTTTCTAAAATTAATAAAAAAGTAATAGGCATTCACGAATTCGAAAACCCAATTGAGGCTATAAAAAAAGCGCAAGGTATTTTTGTAGGAGGCGGTAATACTTTTGTTTTAGTACATGCGCTTTATGAAAATAATAGTATGGGAATTTTAAAAACCGTGATTAATTCTGGTACACCATACCTGGGAACCAGTGCGGGCAGTAATATTTGTGGCGTGAATATGAAAACAACTAATGATATGCCGATTATTTATCCTCCCAGTTTTAATACCTTAAACCGAGTGCCTTTTAATATTAACCCGCATTACTTAGATCCTGACACGAACAGCACGCACATGGGTGAAACAAGAGAGACCAGAATAAAAGAATTTCATGAATTTAATGACCGTCCTGTGATAGGATTAAGAGAGGGAAGTTGGATTAGGGTGAAAAATAATTCCCTCCATCTTAAGGGAACATTATCTGCAAGAGTTTTTAAAAAAGACAAAAAACCTTTCGAAATAAAAACAGAAACTTGTCTTAATAATTATTTTTAATAAAAAACCATGTGCTGAAGTGTTTTAAACTTTCTGTGTAAGAGACAACACAATATGTGGAAGATATTCCTTTTTTTTGAGCGAGAGACCGGGTTCGAACCGGCGACATTCAGCTTGGAAGGCTGACGCTCTACCAACTGAGCTACTCTCGCATTCTTTATGATTTTAAATCGCAATTAGCGAGTGTAAATCTAATAATTTATAACAAATAAAATCCAAAAAAATAATAAAAATTAAAGCCGCTTAAAGAAATGATAGGCGTAGATCTCAAACCCTTCATTAAAATAAAATTTATGTGAAGGGGCATTGCTTACATAAGTATTTAATTCGCAGCTTTCGCAACCTTTAGCCTTCCCATAATCGTAAACCCATTTTAAAAATAACTTTCCTAAGCCTTTTCCCCTATAGGCTTCGTCAATATAAACATGATCAATTTCCATAGATTTCCCAGAGTAATGGCGTGTACAAAACCACATTCCTGTTATTCCAATTAGTTTTTCCTTATTATAAACGCCAGCACATTCATAATTTTGAGTGAACATCTCTGAGAAACGCTCTATTAATAATTCGTTAGAATGTTTATTATTGGTTAATTTTTGAATTAAAGGAATTATTGCCTTTATTTCTGTTTTATCAATAATTTTATAGGAAAAAGACATGACTATTCATTTTAATCAAAATTAATTAATTTTGAAGAATGTAAAACACAACATGCGAATTATTACCAAATCGAAAAGACTTTATTTAAGAGAATTTGTACTAGAAGATGCGATTCACTTCTTTAAAATGAATTTAGATGAAGACGTTATAAAATACACGGGGGATGTCGCATTTAAATCTGAAGCTGAAGCAGCTCTGTTTCTTTCTAAGTATCGTGAATATAAACTATACAAAATGGGTCGTTGGGCTGTTTGCGACAAAAAAAATCATGCGTTTTTAGGTTGGTGCGGTTTAAAATATCATCCAGAGGAAGATTTTGTTGAAGTAGGCTATCGTTTTTACAGAAAATACTGGGGCAATGGATATGCCACCGAAAGTAGCAAAGCAGTCATTTTTTATGGATTTAATACGTTAAACATTAAAACAATATATGCTAGAGTGGTCATACAAAATTTGGCCTCACAACGGATTATTGAGAAATGTGGTTTGCAATTTATAACAACACAAAAACATCATGGTATGCCTTCAAAATTATATAAAATTGAAAATGAAAACATACAAATTAAACGCATTACACCAGAAGACACACATCGTGTAAGGCATCCCGTTTTAAGAGCAGGGAGACCAATTGAAGATTGTGTTTTTGATGGTGACCACTTAGAAACAACACTACATTTGGGATTGTTTCTAAATAAAAAATTAATAGGCGTTGCTACTTTTTTAAAAAATAACCATTCTTGTTTTAAAGACGAATTTCAATTTCAATTAAGAGGCATGGCCCTACTTAAAGAAGCCCAAAAAAAAGGCTTTGGAAATTTACTCCTTAAAGAAGGGGAATCGCTCTTAACAAAAGAAAACGCACAACGCCTATGGTTTAATGCCAGAGAAATTGCTATTTCGTTCTATAAAAAAAATGCTTATCAAATTGTTGGCGAATCGTTTAAAATACCTAAAGTAGGCCTTCATTATTTAATGACTAAAAAAATTGACCAATCATGACATTTTCTTTTCTAAATCTGTTTTTTAGCTTTCTATTTTTTAGTGTTTTAAATACAAGCTGTTACGCTCAAACTTCTATTGCTAATGAAGAATTAATCGGCAAAGGACAACCCGTTTTTTTTGGTAAAGACCATAAACTTAGGAAAGAAGCACACGAGGCGTTTTTAAAAATGAAAACTGAAGCACAAAAAGAAGGAATTAAAATAGGTTTTGTATCCAGTTACAGGAGTTTTAAGCATCAAAAACGAATTTGGGAAAGAAAATTTAATAGGTATAAGGCTTTAGGTCTTTCAAATAAAGAAAACATAAAAAAAATAATTGAATACTCTACCATTCCAGGAACATCAAGGCATCATTGGGGAACAGATATTGATATAATAGACTTAAATGCAAAACAACCAAATAACCTATTACAACCAAAAAATTATCATGGCAATGGTCCTTTTTGTAAATTAAAAAACTGGATGGACGACAATGCCAATCGTTTTGGTTTCTATTTAGTCTACACCAATAATGGTAACCGTAAAGGCTTTAAATACGAGCCTTGGCACTATAGTTATAAACCATTATCCAGTCTTTATCTTAAAAAATACAAAACTTTAAACTTAACAAAAATCATTCAAAAAGAACAATTAAGTGGCTGGGAATCATTTTCAAATACTTTCATTAAAAACTACTTAGCTTATCATATTTTAGATATTAACCCAGAACTTTTGTAAATTTATTTCATCTAAACAAAACAAAATGAGAAGAGGTGGTTTAAAAATAAGACTATTAATTGGCGCAGCTATTGCACTATTTTTTGTAGTAAAACGATGTAGCCAAAGAGAAGTTAATCCATTTACTGGAAGAACACAAACCATAGCGATGTCTCCCGATCAAGAAATAGCTATTGGAATACAAAATGCGCCGCAAATGGCACAACAGCATGGAGGCTTATACCCAGACGAAAGTTATCAGGCTTTGGTTGATAATGTTGGAAACAAATTAGTTAATAATAGCATCGCAAAAGACTCCCCATATAAATATGAGTTTCATTTATTAGCCGATCCTAATACGATAAACGCCTTCGCGCTTCCCGGGGGGCAAATATTTATCACCTATGCTTTATTTTCTAAGTTGGAGAACGAAGACCAACTCGCAGGTGTTTTAGGTCATGAAATAGGTCACGTATTAGGAAAACATAGTGCAGAGCGTATTGCAGAAAGTGAATTTTGGAAAGGGCTCTCTACCGCTGGTTCTGTTGGTGCGGATATGGGAGGATTAGTTGGTGGTATAGGACAAACTACACTTTTAAAAAACGGTAGAGGAGACGAATTAGAAAGCGACGACCTGGGCGTTCGTTTTATGATGAAATCTGGTTATAATGCTGAAGAAATGATAGGCGTTATGCAAATTTTAAAAGCAGCAGCTGGACCAAATAGAGTTCCAGAATTTCAGAGTTCTCATCCTGATCCCGAAAACCGCATTGAAAAAATTAGAGAATCGATTAAGAAGTATAGAAACAACTAAATCGTTTTCGTAAATTTTAAAAACAAAAGTCCTGTAAATACAGGACTTTTGTTTTTATATTTGCTTCAAAATAAGCACCTATGAATAAGAAAGTCATCTTAATGATCCTTGACGGTTGGGGAATGTCTCCAGACCCTAAGGTTTCTGCTATAAACCATGCAAACACTAAATTTATAGATGGTTTATATAATAAGTATGCCCATGCCACTTTAAGAACAGATGGTTTACATGTTGGATTACCCGAGGGACAAATGGGAAATAGTGAAGTAGGACATATGAATCTTGGAGCTGGCCGTATTGTTTATCAAGATTTAGCAAAAATTAATTTAGCGGTTAAGAATAATACTCTAGCAGAAGAACAAGTACTAATCGATGCTTTTAACTATGCAAAAACAAATAATAAATCACTTCATTTTTTAGGGTTAGTAAGCGATGGTGGGGTGCACTCTCACATTAACCATTTAAAAGGATTAATTGATGCTGCTGAAACAAATGGCGTAAAAAACACATTTATCCATGCCTTTACAGATGGCAGAGATGTAGACCCGAAATCAGGAAAAAAATATATTGAAGAGTTACAAAATTACATTCAAGATAGCAATACAAAACTGGCATCAATAACGGGAAGGTATTATGCGATGGATCGCGACAACCGCTGGGAGCGTGTTAAAATAGCTTACGATGCCTTGGTTAAAGGTTTAGGGACTTATTCCATAGATCCGTTGTTATCGTTACAAAAAAACTATGATGCAGAAATTACAGATGAGTTTATTAAACCCATTATAATGGTTAATAATGATACTCCTTTAGCCACTATAAAAGAGGATGATGTCGTCGTTTTTTTTAATTTTAGAACCGATCGTGGTCGTGAATTAACAGAGGCCTTATCTCAAAACGATTTTGAAGCACATCACATGCGTAAATTAAAGCTCTATTATGTTACTATGACGAATTATGGTGATGCGTTCAAAAATATTAATGTTATTTTCAATAAAGAGAATTTAACACAAACACTGGGTGAAGTTCTTGAAACAAATAATAAAACTCAAATTAGAATTGCTGAAACTGAAAAATACCCGCATGTGACTTTTTTCTTTTCAGGCGGAAGAGAGTTGCCTTTTAAAGGCGAATCTAGAATCTTAAAAAATTCGCCTAAAGTGGCCACTTATAATTTAAAACCCGAAATGAGTGCTTACGAATTAACAGAAGCTTTAGTTCCAGAATTAGAAAAAGGACAAACCGACTTTGTTTGTTTAAATTTTGCAAATGGTGATATGGTGGGACATACAGGGATAATGGATGCCGCCATTAAAGCCTGTGAAGCTGTTGACCAATGCGTAGAAAAAATAGTTACTACAGCTCTAAATAACGATTATACGACCTTATTAATAGCAGATCATGGCAATTGCGAAACTATGATAAACCCAGACGGCTCTCCAAATACAGCGCATACAACTAACCCCGTACCCATTATATTAATAGATAAAGAATTGAAACACATAAAAGATGGGGTTTTGGGAGATGTGGCGCCCACAATTTTAAAGTTAATAGGGGTTACAAAACCGGAGATAATGACCCAAGAATCGTTAGTTTAAATTTAATAATTAAGTCCGCTTTTTCTATTAAGTATTAATATTCTTATATTGTATTTTTGTATGCCTGTTTCACTATTTAAATGAATCCTATTAAAACACTTATCATAGCTGTAGATTTCGATGGCACTATTGTAGAAGATGGTTATCCTGGAATAGGAGAAGCACGTCTTTTTGCTTTCGAAACCCTAAAACGATTGCAACAAGATGGGCATAGACTCATTTTATGGACCTATAGGCATGGAAAAAAACTGGATGAAGCAGTAGCCTTTTGTAAAAAAAATGGCATTGAGTTTTACGCAGTAAATAAAAGCTTTCCTGAAGAAACTTATAATGATGATGTTAGCAGAAAAATTAATGCCGATTTGTTTATAGATGATAGAAATATTGGAGGGATTTTAGGATGGGGAGAAGTGTATCAACTTCTAACCAAAGAAGCTCCCCAATTAGCCAAACCGAAAAAGAAAAAAGGATTCTTTAGATTTTAATTCTATGATAATAGTTAAGAGCAAAGAAGAAATCGAATTAATGAGAGAAAGCGCATTAATCGTTTCTAAAACGTTGGGGGAAGTTGCTAAAGCCTTAAAACCCGGAGTAACCACGCTGCAATTAGATAAAATAGCTGAAGAGTGCATTAGAGATCTAGATGCGATTCCTGGTTTTTTAGGACTCTACGACTTTCCTAATACACTATGTATGAGTCCAAATTCTCAAGTTGTTCATGGTATTCCTAACGACATCCCATTAAAAGAAGGCGATATTATATCTATAGATTGTGGTGCCATTAAAAATGGATTTTATGGAGATCATGCTTACACCTTTCCAATTGGAGAAATTGACGAAGAAACCAAAAAGCTTTTAGAAGTCACAAAAGAATCGCTTTACGTTGGTATAAAAGAATTTAAAATAGGAAATAGAGTTGGAGATGTTGGCTATGCCATACAGAAATATTGTGAAGATCATGGTTATGGTGTCGTTCGTGAATTAGTGGGGCACGGCTTAGGGCGTGTTATGCACGAAGATCCAGAAATGCCGAATTATGGAAAACGTGGCAGAGGTAAAAAATTTATTGAAGGCATGGTCGTTGCCATAGAACCAATGATTAATATGGGAACACAACGCATAAAACAGCATAAAGATGGGTGGACCATTACAACCCAAGATGGCAAACCCAGTGCACATTTTGAGCACGATGTTGCTATTTTAGATGGGAAGCCTGAAATACTTTCTACTTTTGCTTATATATACGATGCTTTAGGTATTAACTCTAATGAAGAAGACGCCTTTAGGCAAAAAGTGCTAATTTTATAAGTGATGATAAAAGTACTTTCTGAAATAGACCAAAAAGAAATTATAAAAGGGTTTAAGGCACGATTTATTCACACTGCTACCAATACTATTGGTTATGTTGAAATCGAAAAAGGTGCTGTTTTACCAGAACATTCGCATCATCATGAGCAAATTACACAAATTACTAAAGGCACTTTGAAAATGGTGGTAAACAATGAAACATGTATTCTAAATGCAGGAAGTATAATTATTATTCCACCTAATGCAAAACACAGTGCAATAGCCTTAAAGGCTTGCAAAGTAATAGATGTTTTTAGCCCTGTACGAGAAGATTATAAGTGAATTTTTATGAGGAAAATTTTCAAAATAATTCTAAATACCATCCCTCGTCCTTTATTAATTAGATTAAGTTACTTTGCTAAACCTGTTTTAACTTTATTATTAAAAGGCAATAATTATACAGATCCTATAGATGGTAAGAGCTTTAGAACTTTTTTACCATACGGTTATGGCAAACAAAGAAATAATGTGCTTTCTCCTTCTACACTATCATTGGAACGCCATAGATTATTATGGTTGTATTTAAAAAATGAAACAGACTTTTTTAACGCTGAAATAGGTAAAGGGTTGAAAAAAATACTCCATTTTGCACCTGAGCAAGCTTTTTATAAGCGCTTTAAAAAACTACAACATATTGAATATACCACTACCGATTTAAACTCTCCCCTAGCCGATGTTAAAGCCGATATTTGTAATCTACCCTTTAATACTAATAGTTATGATGTGATATTATGCAATCATGTTTTAGAACATATTCCTAACGATACTAAAGCGATGAAAGAACTCTTTAGAGTATTAAAACCCGGAGGTATGGGGATTTTTCAAATACCACAAGATTTAAATAGAGCGCTCACTTTCGAAGACAACACTATAACAGACCCGAAAGAAAGAGCAGAAATTTTTGGGCAATATGATCATGTAAGGATCTATGGTCGCGATTATTTTGATAAATTAAGGGGAATCGGTTTTAAAGTTAAAGAAGTAAATTATACTGAAACACTTTCTAAAGAAATGATTAAAAGGTATTGCCTGGCTGAAGGTGAAATTATTCCAGTGGTAAGTAAATAATCTAACTTTTAACGATTATTTTTTATTGCTTTCCAACTACTTGCTGGACTTTATAAGTCCCTGCACTTACTTCAACAATTTCAGAATCGCCTTTATACTTTTCTTCTATAATTTCTTCGCTTTTAATCGCTTTACTACTTTTGTCTAACCACCACGATTCGTTAGAAGAACTTGCTTGTATTTTACCATCATAGTACGATCCCAAATAACGCATTACGCGCTTTTCTGCCTCTCCCTCATTTTTATTGAACGCATAACCATAAACACTGTAGGTCTCTTTTACAAATAAAGGATAAATCCCACCACCTAAAGAAGACCCTAAAACAACCCAATCCTCTCCCATTTTCACTTCAAGAATGTCTTTATATTCGTCTATTTTATACTCAATATCATAATCGCTTATCGTTTCCAAATCCTTAATTAGCTCTAGAGGTTTCGATTTAGGAATATACTCTCCTCTATTTAAATCAAACTTGAGAACATCTAAACTATTATTGGGATAAGTAACTAAGATACCGTTTCCTCTTGGCTTCATTACTTTACCATAAGTCGATGATAAACTATTGTATTCTCTAACTCCAGGCAATATAAATCCAAAGTTTATATTACTGTTAAAACAGTAGAGTTTAGTTGCATTTTCTTTTTGGTTTTTAAGAATAATGTACCCATCGTACTCTACAAAATCTTTATATTCTTCAGGGTATAAAAAGACGCGACCTTGATCGTTTATCAATCCTAATTTACCCGATTTTTCAAAAACAGCAATTCCATTTGCATTAAATGGATACGTTTTATCTGCTACAATTGTAGAAGGATAAGCTCTATCTTCAGCTAATTCTAATTGGGTATAACCACCCTCTTTTCTTGGAGTGTAGCTGGTCTTAATTCTCTCTGAGACAACTTCTACTGGTTCTGAATTACTACTACGAGACGGGATACTGGAAGTATTCGTTGCGGGTGTGCTGTAGTAAGTAATCTTATTACCTGGTTTTGCTGCAGTGGTTGCGGCTGTATTGTTATAGGCAATTGTATTATTAGTAGCTGCCGTGCTAGATGGCGAACTACTTGTGTTATCGTTTGAGGGTGTTTTTACTACCTGGTTAGCAGTTTTTGGTTGGGATGACGTACTGGTAACTGTAGTATTATTACCTGGATTAGTTTTAGGAGCGGTATTATAACTACTATTGGAAGTGTTGTTAGCGACTTGGTTATTTCCACTTTCTTCTAATTTATCTACAATATCTACGTATAGTTCTAACATGTTTAGATATTCATCAGAAGTTTTGTCTGAAACTAATCTAAAATAGTCTTTACTGTATTTTTTTGCTTGAACAAAATCTTCTATTTCGGCAAACAAAACCATTCCCAGTTTTGGAACAGAAATGTCAGTACTTTTGCTTATATCAATGTACTTCATGGCTTTAGTGTAATCTTTAACAGCCTCAGAAGTCTTTTGCTCTTTATGCTTTTTTTCTGCCCTTTTAATATAGATACTTGCAATCTCATCGTTACTTTGAGAATACATAAGCACAGAAAAACAAAAACAAATAAGCAGTAATATTTTCTTCATAAAGTTATATTAGTAAGTAGGAATATCTCTAGTATAGCGCACACAATTTTCAAATAACTTAAAAAAATGTTAGCATACCAAACAGATCAAAACAAACTCGATAATTAAATCAATAATTTCGACAAAAAGTAGGACATATTCAAATTTTTACTGAAAAAAGTTATTAATAGTTATCATCTCTAGCTTTTTTTTAGAATTCTCTGTAATAATATAGGCTTTAATTTGGGGGTTTTCTCTTAGAAACTGCTTTGTTTTCTCCAATCCCATGGCTTGGAAAGCAGTAGCATAAGCATCTGCCAGCATGCAATTTTCTGTAATCACAGAAACACTTAAAATATCTGTGCTTGTGGGGTAACCTGTCTTTGTGTCTATAATGTGAGCATATTTTTGCCCCTTTTCATTTATTTTAAATTTTCTATACGTTCCAGATGTTGCCATTGAGCTATTTTTTAAGGTCACTGTTTTAGAGTAGGAAACCGTTTCATCGAAATTAGGATCTTGCAACCCAATACGCCATTTCTTTTTTTTTAGGGGATTTATACCTTTTGCCCTAATTTCACCGCCAATTTCTATTAAATAATCTGTACTGTTTTTGTGATTCAAAAATTTAGCAATAACATCAATTCCGTAGCCTTTTGCAATCGCATTAAAATCAATATAAATGTTAGGGTTTTCTTTAATAAGTTGGTTGTTTTTTATACTTAATTTATCAAAACCTACAACGGTCATTAAGCTATCAATTATAAGGCTATCTATTGGTGTTTCATTATTTTCAGATCCAAAATTCCATGCATTTACTAGTTTACCTATAGTTGGATCGAAAACACCACTTGTTTCTTTATAAACTTTTTTAGAAGCATTAAAAACCGTTTTAAAATGAGCGTCGACCTGTTGAGACTCGTTTCTATTAATTTTTGAAATATGGGAATTGTCTTGATAATTAGACATCGATTGATTGATTTCGTAGAAAATACTATCAAACTGTTTTGCATAGTTTTTATTAGCCTCAGAAGTATACCATATTGAATAAGAAGTCCCAAATACTGACCCAGACAATTTCATTAAATGCGGGTCTTGCTGGCATGAAAGAATTAAAATAAAACATAAAATAGCATATAAAAATTGCTTCATTTTAATTTAAATTGGTTTCCAATAGCTGTATGCCACTATATTCTAATAAATATTCTTCATCTAAATAAATAGGCATGTCTTTTCCTTGAGGATTCCCTAAACCAACTCCAGCATATAATACTTTAGCATTTTGTTCTCTGGCATGAGCCTTAAAGGATTCCATCCAGACGACATCATAATTATTAGCATTATCAGGAAGAATAACCGCTCTAACTATCACGAAAAAATATTGCTTTTTTTTATCTATACAAACAAACTGCGGATGTTTTTTAAGTTTGCTATTAATTGCTATAAATTCAAAACCGCGTTCTTCTAATTCTTTGCCTACATAATTCATTGCTAAATTATGTAGTTCTTGTTGAGATAATGGTTTTTTCATCTGTTTCGTTTTATAGTTTTAAGAGCTAGTCTAACTAGACTTTCCTAATAGTCGTATAATTTACCTTTACATTATCCAAAGAGCTAAAATATTAGTGAACTCAATCATAAAAAAGTTATGTTCACAACATAAACTCTTGCCGTTTGCCTAAGATATTAAAAACAGATTTATTACGCTATAAAAGCCAAGATTCTCATTTAAAAACTAATGCTTAATACAAAAATTAAAAAAACACTCACTATAAATCATTAGTGTCCGATAAAAAAACCTTCAAAAGTGAGGTTTTTTTATCGGACACTAATGTAATAAAATGAAGAAAAAAGCTTCTGTTTTTAACAAAAAACAACTCTAAAATAAACTTTTAATGATTTGCTCTTCAGAAATTCCTTCAGCTTCAGCTTTGTAATTTTTAATAATTCTATGACGAAGAATACTTGTAGCTACTGCCTGAACATTTTCTATATCTGGAGAAAACTTACCATTAATTGCAGCATGAGTTTTGGCTGCAAGTATTAAGTTTTGAGAGGCTCTTGGGCCTGCTCCCCAATCGACATAATTCTTTATTAAATCTGTAGCCACCTCACTATTGGGTCTTGTTTTACCAACCATAGCAACAGCATATTCAATGACATTATCTGCAACAGGAATACGACGTATTAACTGTTGAAAATTAATTATCTCTTCAGCAGAAAATAAGGCATTTACTTCTACTTTTTTATCGGTAGTCGTAGCTTTTACAACTTCGACTTCTTCTTTAAATGAAGGGTAGCTTAAATTAACTGCAAACATAAAACGGTCTAGCTGTGCTTCAGGTAATGGGTAAGTCCCTTCTTGTTCTATTGGGTTTTGAGTTGCCAATACAAAATAAGGCAAGTCTAGTTTATAATGGTGCCCTGCTATAGTAACAGCTCGTTCTTGCATCGCTTCTAAGAGTGCGGCTTGAGTTTTGGGAGGCGTCCGGTTTATTTCATCTGCTAAAATAATATTAGCAAATATGGGGCCTTTTATAAACTTAAAATGACGGTCTTCATCTAATATTTCACTCCCCAAAATGTCACTAGGCATTAAATCTGGTGTAAACTGTATGCGTTTAAAATCTAACCCTAATACTTGAGCAATAGTATTAACCATTAATGTTTTTGCTAAACCAGGAACACCTATTAGAAGGGCGTGCCCACCAGAAAAAACAGCTATTAGTATTTGATTTACAACATCGTCTTGACCTACTATTACTTTAGCGATTTCTTGTCTTAAATCTTTATATTTTTTTACTAACTCCTTTACTGCTGATACGTCTGACATATTTTAATTGCTCTTATTTTTCAACCAGTTGCTTTTAAATTCGCAACGTTTGTAATCACCACTAATTTTAATATAAGTTTCTAATATTTTTTCTTCTTGCCACTCGCCTATCGTTTTTAATCGTTTCTCGTTGAGTGCTAATTCTTTGATTTTTATATAATCTCTAGCATAATCTGCATCGTGTTCATCAATTCTATCGGTAACGGTTAAAATCTTAAATTTTAAATTACCTGTTCGTCCTTGATCTGTTATAATTCTAGACACTTGGTCATTTTCTAAATCTTGAATTTGACCATATAACTCAGGATCCATTTTGGTTAATTCAAAATTATAATCTTGCGTTGAAGGGTTTATTAATTGCCCCCCTTGATTTTTAGTTTTTACTTCATCACTAAATTCCTTGGCCGCTTCAGCAAATGTTAAATCACCAGATTGGATGGTTTTTTTAATTTTTTCTATTTCTTCTCTAGCCTCTTTTACAGAAGTTTCAGAAACCTTCGGAATTAATAAAATGTGTCGTACGTCGTACTCCTGACCTCTAATTTTATCTAATTGTACTATGTGAAACCCAAAATCGGTTCTAAAGGGTTCGGAGATTTCTCCTTCTTGTAAAGAAAAAGCCACTTCTCTAAATTCTTTTACCATTTGCGGTCTTGCCCTATTTAAGGTGTAAGCACCTCCTGTTTTCTTAGAAGAAGTATCATCTGTATAAAAAACCGCTTTAGCTCTAAAACTAGCACCGTTTTTTTCTATATCAGTTTTAAATTCGTTTAATTGTGCTATAACACGCTCTTCTTCTGCCTTACTTACTTTAGGCTCTATTACAATTTGAGCCACTTTAAGTTCTGTACCAAATACAGGGCGCTCTTCTTTTGGTATTTTATTAAAAAATTGACGTACTTCTTCTGGAGTAACTTCTACTTCATCGACAATTTTCTTTTGCATCTCAGCGGCTAGTTTATTGGCCTTGTTAATTTCATACATTTCTTCTTTAAGGCTTTGTTCGTCTGGTTTGTTATAGAATTTCAAAACCTCATCTAAAGAGCCATTAAACTGCTGCTTAAATTGTTGTATTTGCTGGTCTACATAAGAACGAATTTCTGCATCTGCAACAACAATACTATCTTGGATAGCGTGATGTGCATATAGTTTATCTTCTAATAATCTTCCAAATAATTCACAACGCGTAAAACGGGAAGGATCTGCTCCAGAAGCCTTTAACTGGGCTATGGTTTTATCTATATCACTATCTAAAACAATATAATCGCCAACTACAGCTGCAACACCATCTATCTTTCTTACTTGAGTCTCATCTACAGGCGATTCAGATGTAGGTGCTACAGGTTTGTCTTCAATTATTTCTTGAGCAAATAGTCCATTTGTTATAAAAAACAATAATAGACTTGAGACCAAGCTAATGTTTAGGTTATTAATATATTTCAAATTGTTTGTTTTTAACAGCATCTTTCGTAATATCATTTTCTAATTGTCGAATAAACTCTAGTTTGCGTTTATTAATTACAATTTGGTTAATCGTAGGTTTTACATACTCTAGCGGTGCTATACTATTACGTTTTAAAACATCATTTATTTGCATCAAATATAGTCCTAAAGAATCTTCGAGCTGTAAAAAATTAGATTTTTTTAACAGTTGCTCTCTATTTTCTTGATTAAGTACGGGAATTTTTGAAATGACTTGATCTACTCTTATCCATATAGAATCCTTTAACGAGTAGGACTTAAATTGAATCGAGATAGAATCTAAGTCTTTTTTATCATCTGCTTCATAGCGCTTAAATCTTTCAGTAATGTCTTCAAGATCCAACCGATTCTTATCTACATTAATATATCTAAACATGATGAGGTCTTCATTAAGTTTAAACGCTTCTTTGTGTTCATCGTAATAGGTCTTAGCCTCCTTAATGGTTACAACAGTATCGATGCTTTTTCGAGCTAAGGCTTCAAGGTAAGCTTTTCCATACAAATCGCTTTTATATTGTGCTACTAGTTTATTAAATTCAGTTAATTTATCTTCATTTAGATTACGTTTAGCACCGCTAACTAATAATTGCTTGGTTGCCCAATCTTTTATAAAATTATTAGCAAAAACAGTACTATCTTCTTGTGAAAGCCCTTTTGGTAGTGCTTCTTCTAAATTAGATTTATAAAGATAGGTTTCATTAACTCGTGCTACTGCCTCTTCTTGTCCTTTAGGTTGCAAATAATCACATGAAAAATTGATGATTATTAAAAGCAATATGAGGGAGTAATAAGGTTTCAATTAATTACTTTTTAATTTAGCTTTAACTGAATTAACAACTTCCTCATTTAAAACAACCTTGTATTTGTTTGCTAAACCTTTTAACCATTCTTTTTCTCTATATTCCTGAAATTCGCTAGTTACACTTCCTTTGGCTTCTTCAAATGTTTTCTGTTTGGCAGGTAAAATGGCCATCCCTTTAACCACTACATAACTGTTATTATGTTTTTTTACTTTAGAAACGCCTTTTTTAAATTTAATACCTTTAGGTAGTGCTTGATGATTGGCATTCATTACACCTGAGGTAAAAGTTACATTAACCTTATCGTTTGTATTAATTAATTTATTAATCGCCTCGGTAGATGTTCCTTTCTTTAATAGTTTGGCAACTTTCTTGGCGTCTTTTTGTTTTACACAGGAAGCAACAACGGCATCCATACGCTGCTTAAACTTATAATTTTTAGCATTATTATCATAAAACGATTTTAAAGCTAGGGTGTCTTTCTTTGCTAAATTCCATATTTCAGTCTCCATAAGATCAAATAACAATAGTCCGTCTCTATATTCACCTAAAATATTAGCATATTCTTCATTTTCGTTCACTAAATTCTCTTCTTGAAACTCCTTTAGTTTGTCTTCAAGAAATAATTCATGATGTTCTTCAATAGCGCCCTCTAATGTTTTGTTTCTTGTTGAAGAACGTTGATTTTTCAATAAAAATAGCCCAAATTCATCATAGGTAACCTCTTTTTCATTAATCTTAAAAAGCGTTTTATCTTTGTGCGATTTAAAAGTTTCTGGCAACTCCCACACCCCTTTAATAAATTTTTCTCCAACTAGAGACTTAAAGTAAGTTAATGCTTCAGGATCTTTAGTTATGGTATAACGAGATTTTAATTCGTTAACTCTTAAATTATTAATAATTTGGGATCTTGAATCTCGTTTTACTTTTGCACCCAGTTCAGCCTTAATCTCTTCAAAAGGTTTTAATCCTTCTCGTTTATGAAGTTTAACGATGTGCCATCCATAATCGGATTCGAATGGTTCAGATATGTCATTTACATTTTTTAGCGCAAATGCGGTTTCTTCAAATTTCACAGAACTTAATTCTCCTCCAGAAAAAGGTTTTAGTCGTCCTCCTGCACTTGCCGAGCTTCTGTCTTCAGAAAATTGTTTTGCTAAAGCTTCGAATTCTTCTCCTTGCTGAATTCTTTTGTAGATATTATTGATTCTTGTTTTAGGACTTTCTTCTGAAGCTTCACTTTTTTTCCCAATCATAATATGAGAAACTGTTAATTTGCCTGGGAATGCTCTCTTATCTAAAACTTTTACGACATGAAAACCAAAACGGGTTCTAAACGGTTTAGAAATCTCACCAACAGAAGTTTTATAAGCCGCTTTTTCAAAAGGATAAACCATTTTAAAGGCTGAAAAATAACCTAACTCTTCAACAAAAATGGTGTTTCCATTATGAACGTCTTCTTGTACTTTCTCATAGCCTTCTGCAAGAACTCTTTCACGAAGTTTTAAAACTTCATTATACGCAATTAAGGTGTCTTCTGGTTTAGCATTCTCATTCACTCTAACTAAAATATGATTAGCATTAACCTGGTATTTCATGTTTTCATAGGCCTCTTCAACCAAAGCATCAGTCACTTTATTATTTGTTAAATAATTTTTTGCCAATTGCGCTTTATAATTACCAAACTCTTTTAAGTAACTTTTTTTCTTATCTAAACCTAACGCTTTTGCCTCTTTTAATTTTAACTTGTAGTTAATAAATAAATCGAGGTAAGCGTCGACATCCTTCTGTGACTCATCTTTTACTAATTCTAAGTTTTTGTTGTAAACTCTAATAAATTCTGAAGTGTATACAGGATCATTATCTATTGTGAAAAATACTTTATTCTCTTTTATTTGAGCTTGAGACAAAAACGCAAAACAAAATAGGACAACCGTGGATAGAGATTTAAAATTCATAATTAGCATTATTTTTTTATGTGC
>CALDCO010000256.1 GCA_937937185.1 uncultured Flavobacteriaceae bacterium | reverse complement strand
GGCTTTTTCATTCTAAACCTTAGATTGAACTCACGTTATTTTAGAATCATACAAGTGTATAATAATGATTTAACTATGGCGATTAAAAATATAAGTGGGTGTCACTAAACATCATCATAATCTACTTTTATAGAGGCTGAGGTTGGAAGTGCTTGACATGTTAGCACTAAGCCATCAGCAACTTCGCTATCAGTTAAAATATTATTTTGTCTCATTACAGCGGTACCTTCTATAACCCTAGCCACACAACTACTACAAACACCCCCTTGGCAAGAATAAGGCGGATCAATATTTTTATCGATAGCAGCTTCTAAAATGGTTTGCTTTTGAGACATTTCATATTCTTCCTCTTCTTCATCAATTATAACGGTAACTTTGGTTAAACCATTGGTATTGGTCAATGCGGTGTTAACGCTAGAATTGGTGTCATTTGTAACAGAAGCCGTAAATAGCTCAAAATAAATGTGTTCTTCAGGAATATTATTTTCAATTAAAACAGCTTTAACAGTATTAATCATAACTTCTGGACCGCAAATATAAAAGGCATCAATTTTAGTGTCCTTGTACTTGTTTTTGATAATAAGGTTTACAGTACTTTTTTCTATACGACCAAATAATGCATTTTCCTCTCTGGCTTGGCTGTATAGAAATTGAATATAAAACCTATCGTTATATTTATTTTGCAGGGCGAGAAGTTCCTTTAAGAATATGGTATCTTTAATTGTTTTATTGCCATAAACGAGTATAAATTGGCTATTAGGTTCTTCTTCTAAAACGGTTTTAACGATGCTTAAAATAGGCGTAATACCACTTCCCGCAGCAAAAGCAGCGATGGTTCGGGTTTTAGTAGCATCTGGCTCAAAAGTAAAACGACCATTAGCTAATGAGACTTCGATACGGTCTCCAACCTGCAACTCCTTATTGGCATATTTAGAAAACGTACCATTATTAACTTCTTTAACAGCAACCTTTAACTCATCACTATTAGGTGACGAACACAATGAGTAATCTCTACGAACTTCTTCACCATTTATAATTACCTTTAGGGTAATATATTGACCAGCTTTAAAAGCATAATCCTTTTTTAAAGCCTCAGGAACTTCAAAATGTAAAGTGACACATTTATCAGTTTCGCGATGAATATTTTTTACCGTAAGGGGATTATACTTTGCCATTATCGAATTTTATTGCAAAAATAAGAAAGTAGAAAGTATTTTAATTTATTTGTAACGAAATATGATTATTAATTACTAATTTTTTAAACTCAATCTAGTTCAAAATATGATGAAACGATTTTTAAGCTTAGAGTGGAAACAATTTTTTCGTTCAGCAAGTTTTGGAAAAAATATAGCCTTAAAAGTTTTAATGGGCTTTTTTGCAGTATATATCATTGGTTTTTTGTTAGTTTTTGGCTTTTTGTTATATCCAGGGCTTAAAAAAGCGTTTCCAGGTCAAGACCCTTTTATTGTGGTTAATGGTTTTGTTTTCTTTTGGTTTGTAGGCGATTTATTAGTTCGTTTTTTCTTCCAAAAATTACCAGTAATGTCTGTAAAACCCTTACTAACACTACCTATTAAAAGACGCGCCATAGTGCATTATGTTTTAGTGAAATCGGCAATATCATTTTTTAATTTTTTGCCATTATTTGCTTTTGTTCCTTTTGGTATTGTATTGCTTACTAAAAATTATAATCCTTTTTTAGTGTCACTATGGGTTTTAACGCTTCTTTTAATAACTTTAATTAGTAATTTTTTAAATTTTATTATTGAAAATTTCTCAGCAGAAAGAGAATTGTCTTTTTTGCCTATTATAGCTTTAGCAGGCGTTCTATTTGGGCTCAACCATTTTGAATTAGTTCATTTTTCTGAATTGGTATCAAAAGGCGTAATAGCCGTTAGTAATAATGGGGTATTGCTCATCTTGCCCCTATTAATTTTGGTGCTATTATATGCCTTAAATTATAAGCTATTATACAAGAAATTGTATTTAGATCATTCATTACAAACCAAAACGCAGGAAGTAAAAACTTCAGATTTAACCTGGACTAAACACTTTGGAGAAAGTGCGCCTTTTATGCAGTTAGATTTAAAATTAATATGGCGTAACAAGCGCCCGAGAGCTACTGTTTTTATGTTGGTATTTGGCTTGCTGTATGGACTGTATTTTTACACTTCTTCAACCTTCGAAATCGAGTCATTTTTTATAATTCTTATAGGCATTTTAGTTACAGGATTTTTCATTATTAATTTTGGGCAGTTTATTCCTGCTTGGGACGGTAGTTATTATAAAATGCTTATGAGCCAAAACATAAAATACGAGCAGTACCTTAAATCAAAACAAACATTAATGGTATTAAGCGTAATTGTGATGTTTATTTTAAGTATTCCTTATGTTTATTTTGGATGGAAAATTTTACTATTACATTTTGGTGCTGCCATATACAATATTGGAGTGAATAGCTATGTTATTATGTTTGCAGGATCATTTAATAGAAAAAAGATCGACCTTAACCAACGCGCGGCATTTAATTATCAAGGCATGGGTGCAGTACAATGGCTAATAGGTATACCTCTTATGATTCTTCCAATTGTAATATACTCTATTTTTTATTATGCCATAAACTTTGAGGCTGGTATGATAGCAATTGGTTCATGTGGTGTAGTAGGAATAATTTTTCATCAAAAACTAATACGCATCATTACTAAAAAATACCTTAGCTCAAAATACAAAATGATTGATGCTTTCAGTCAAGACCACTAAGATTACGTCCATTAAAAAAACACAACAACATGATTACAACCTCTAATCTTTCAAAAACATACAATAACAATAAGGTGTTAAACATTGAAACGCTAGAAATCCCTAAAGGCCAAAGTTTTGGTTTGGTGGGGAATAATGGCGCTGGTAAAACTACCTATTTTAGCTTATTACTCGATTTAATTAAGCCTACAACAGGCTTTATTAAAAACAATAATATCATGGTGCATGAAAGTGAAGACTGGAAGCCTTTTACATCGGCTTTTATAGATGAAAGCTTTTTAATA
>CALDCO010000255.1 GCA_937937185.1 uncultured Flavobacteriaceae bacterium | reverse complement strand
TGTACAGAAATGGCATTAGGCTGATTTTGCCATCCGTGATAGTCTTTACCATTATATGAAAGTTCAATAAAATATCGCAAGTAAAGTTTTATTTTTGCTCTTTTAAGAAACAAAGATAATGTATTCTAACGGAAGCTTAATCTCATATTATTGCGCTTTTTGAACTAAAGTATTAAACCTAATTAGACGCTTAAAATGAATTTATGGAGAATATAAAACAATTTTAATGAAACATTAATTCTTAATCACGCAGTAGAATGATAATTTGGATGTTCCATCTGACAATTGAAAAACGATAAATATTAACAGATGAAAAAAATTCTATTACTATCTGATACCCATGGGTATATTGATAATGCCATTTTAAAACATGTAAAATTTGCAGATGAAGTTTGGCATGCCGGCGATATCGGAGATTTAAAAGTAACAGATGCCATTAAAAAACTAAAACCACTTCGAGGCGTTTATGGCAATATTGATAATGCTGAAGCCAGAACAGAATTTCCTGAAAACAATCGTTTTATGTGCGAAGCTGTGGATGTTTGGATCACACATATTGGTGGTTACCCTAACAAATACAATATAAGGATAAGAGATGAAATCGTTTTAAACCCGCCAGATCTTTTTATTTGCGGCCATTCGCACATATTAAAGGTAATGCCCGATAAAAAATTAAATTTATTACACATGAATCCAGGAGCTGTGGGTACGCATGGGTTTCATAAAGCAAGAACGATGTTACGTTTCACTATAGATGGAAAAAAAATAGAGAATTTAGAGGTCATAGAATTTGATAGGAGATAGTTTAGTAAAGGCTGTATTTGCTAAGTACATAATATTTTTGAATCTTAAGATCCCACTATTCAGCGGGATTAGTTCAGCTACGTATTTTGCTATCGCAACATACTGCTTTACTAAAAAACCCGAGATCTTCACCTCGGGTTTAACGCACTAATACTACTAAGATGTTAGGTTTATCGCAATCGATCTACAGATTTTACAAGATCTTCATCCTTTTTAATGGCTTTGTTAGCTAGGGCTAACAAAACGATAGAAATAATAGGAATGAACATCCCAATACCTTTCTCTGAAACTTCCGTTTCTCCAGATAAATTTAGAGATTGATACACAAAAAATCCTAGTAAAATAAAATTCAATATGATATTAAGACGCCCCATTATAAACTGCGCCTTTCTATTTTTAAAATTAAAAATGGATACTAACGATAACAAAGCCGAAGCTATAAAACCAATAAACACATAGATGACATCTAAAGCAAAAACAATCGTATTGTTCATGGTAATCCATAAATGAAATACAAAAATTAAGCCAGCAGATACCATAGCGGCTAAAATTAAATAAATGGTTTGTATACGTTGTATCATTTAATACTCAACAAATTTTTAAGAACACAAAAATATACTTTCTTTTGGAAAATTAATCCATAAATCTAAAATAAAGTTGTATAATTGCAATAACGAATTGTAGCCCTGGCAGTCGCCAACTATTAGTACTTCAGAATTACATTACATTTTTCTACAGAAAAACTCAAAATTCTATATTTTAAAAATATTCAATTAAACATAAATGTTTGAAATCACACAATTAAAAGAAATGAAGCTGCCTGAATTACAGGAAATGGCTAAAACATTGAAGGTTCCTAAATACCGTTCATTAAAAAAATTAGATCTTGTCTACAAAATACTAGATCATCAAGCTGCTAATCCTTCAGCAGTGAAAGAAGTAAATAAAGAAGTTTCTAAAACCGAAAAGCCTCAGAGAAAACGAGTGCAGCGTCCCGCTGCTAATCAAAAAACGACTCAAAAACCTAAAGAAGGTGCTGTAGAAGGGACTCAAAAACCGTTAGAAAATGCGCCTGTTCAAGAAAAGTTAGATTTTAAAGCCGAAGAAAAAACCCAGCAACAAGCTCCTAAAAAAGAACCGAATCCTAAGAATGAACAGAAAAACCAACCAAAGAAACCTGTTCATAATCACCAAAATAAAAAGAACGATAATAAGAAAGAAGATAATCGTTCTAAAAATCATAATCAGCAAAAAAATCATAACCCCAACCAGAATCACAACAAAAATAACGGAAACAAAGACAATAGAAACCGGTATCGTGAGCCAGATTTTGAATTTGATGCCATTATTGAAAGTGAGGGCGTACTAGATATTATGCAAGATGGTTATGGTTTCTTACGTTCTTCGGATTATAATTATTTATCATCGCCAGATGATATTTATGTTTCTCAATCTCAAATACGTCTTTTTGGGCTCAAAACGGGCGATACCGTATTAGGGCATGTAAGGCCACCAAAAGAAGGTGAAAAGTATTTCCCTTTAATTAAAGTGAGTAAAATTAATGGTCAAAATCCTAATGTAGTTAGAGACCGTGTTTCTTTTGAGCATTTAACGCCACTTTTTCCGCAGGAAAAATTTAACATTGCAGATAAACAAAGTACGATTTCTACAAGAATAATGGACTTGTTTGCACCTATTGGAAAAGGGCAGCGTGGTATGATTGTATCGCAGCCTAAAACAGGTAAAACCATGTTACTTAAAGATGTGGCCAATGCGATAGCCGCAAATCATCCTGAAGTGTATCAAATGATATTATTAATTGATGAGCGCCCTGAAGAAGTTACCGATATGCAACGTAATGTTAGAGGAGAAGTTATAGCTTCTACCTTTGATAAAGAAGCACACGAACACGTTAAAATTGCAAATATTGTTCTTGAAAAAGCAAAACGTTTGGTAGAGTGCGGACACGATGTGGTGATTTTATTAGATTCTATAACTCGTTTGGCAAGAGCTTACAATACCGTGCAGCCTGCTTCAGGAAAAATACTTAGTGGTGGTGTAGATGCTAATGCGCTTCATAAACCGAAACGTTTCTTTGGGGCCGCTCGTAATATTGAAAATGGGGGGTCGCTTACTATCATTGCAACTGCGCTAACAGAAACAGGATCAAAAATGGATGAGGTTATTTTCGAAGAATTTAAAGGTACTGGTAATATGGAATTACAATTAGATCGTAAAATATCTAATCGTCGTATTTTCCCTGCTATCGATTTGACGTCTTCAAGCACACGCCGTGACGATATTTTACTCGATGAAACCACCATTCAAAGAATGTGGGTGATGCGTAAATATTTAGCGGATATGAACCCTGTAGAAGCCATGGAATTTATTAATCAACGCTTTAAACAAACTAGAAATAACGAAGAGTTTTTAATTTCTATGAACGGTTAAAACAGATAAGCAACTACTATATATAGAAAACCTCATTCTTTTAAGATGGGGTTTTTATTTGTTTTATAAACACAATAGAGTGCTTTTTTTATTAGTAGTGAAGGGCTTAATGAGATCCATAACATGTTCTACATTATCTAATTCACACAGATAACTTATTGCCGCATAAAGTCCATTAAACTGCACTTCTTTATCAGTTGGGTCTAATGGTTTCTTATGTTTATGATGAAACGGTAATTCGTAACCACAACCTTCTAAAAAAGTAGCTTCCAGCGTTAATAATTCAATAGGTGAGTACCCATTTATTTTTCTTCCAAAAGCCTGATGGACTTTCCCAATGTAATTTAGTTGTAAGGATCCGTGAGAGTCAGAAAAATGCTTCCAAGCCTCTTTATTATCACAAACATTACCAGTAGCACAGTTGCAAGCACATTCTGGGTGTAACGTATGGTTTACATAAGCGACATATAATTTTTCAAGAGCTTGCTCTAATCGATTTGTTAATTTTGTTTCCATAGCCTTATAGCCTGAGGGCGATATAAATATTTATAGAGGTCAGTATTTAGTTGCATATAATTTGATTGTGATACACTTTTTCCTTGTCGACCATTTTTGTTACTAGATTATTAAAGATTGTATCCTTACTCTGTGATCGGTTTATTCTGAAGCAGAATTCATTAAAATATCTGTTGATATTAAAGTCGCTCACCCAAGAATATGTCGTCCTTATCCAAGATTTTATTTGATGAATCATCGTATGCAATGCTTTAAAGTTCATTCCAGAATTACTTTCAATCTGTGTTATATTATACGCTTTGGCTATGGGTCTATAACCTCGCCATTTATCAGTTGTTACTTTTGCATCTCGACTTATATAATTTACAAACATATATTGTAATGATTGTGCTGAAAAGTCCTCGAGACGCATAGCATACATTCTTTTTACTTTACCATCGTCTGTAAGTTCAACAGCCGTGATTGCTTTCTTCTTCTTAGCATCATAACTTCTACCAATTTTTCCTTTTTCTCTTCCGCCAAGTACAAATTCATCCACATGAATATTTCCTTGCATAGGATTATTTCCGCTGGACTCCATAGCCTCTCTTACCTTATGCATCCATAACCGAGCTGTTTTTTCAGTTACACCATAACGAACTCCCATATAACTAGCAGAAAGACTCTTAGTACTTGTTCCCATTTCAAATGTGATGAAAAACGCTTTTCGAACACCAAACTTTACTTTATGAAATAAAGTGTTAGAAGTTGAAGATTCTTGATGTGAGCATATATTACAAGTACGTGAGTAGTCCTTACGTATTTGGGCTTTTTTATGCCCACATTTAGCACACTCAAAACCATCTTTCCATTTGATTTCAGATAGGTATTTCTTGCAATCATCATCGGTTTTGAACCGATCAGAGAACTCTAGAAGATTTTGACCTTTAAAAATATCCATATATCAATTGATTTTATTGACTTTAAAGATATGAATTTAAATACTGACCTCTAAATATTTAATTTGAAAAAGCCGTCAAATTGAGTGATTTTTCAAAGTGAAACGAAGAAAAATAGTATCGAAATTAGGCTTTTGATTGAAAATTTAATAGTCTTCGAGACAATTTTCTATCGAAAATCACTGACCGACGTAAATTTTCATAGAAATCACGTTCATAAAGATACAAAAAACTAAATAATAATGTGTTAATAGCACATGGTTAAAGATTTTGGGGCGACTTAGATGCATAAAAAAAAGCCTCTCTAAATTAGAGAAGCTTTAAAATATGTTTAGTAGCAATATGAATTACGCTATTTCTATAATGTTGCGATATGTTTCGCTAAACCAGACTTAAGGTTTGCTGCTTTGTTGTTGTGTATAATATTTTTCTTCGCCAATTTATCAAGCATAGAAACAACACTAGGAAACATTTTTTCTGCTTCTTTCTTATCTGTTAACTCACGTAATTTCTTTATTGCATTACGAGTTGTTTTGTGCTGATATCTATTTCTTAAGCGTTTCGCTTCGTTGCTTCTAATTCTCTTTAACGCCGATTTATGATTTGCCATTTTCTATTTTTTATTAAAAAATTGTAGCCCGTAGGGGAATCGAACCCCTCTTACCAGGATGAAAACCTGGCGTCCTAGCCGATAGACGAACGGGCCATTTTTATTAAAGAATGATTGTTAAATCATTCTTGTTAAAAACGCCGCAACATTTCCATTGCGGATGCAAAAATACAACTATTTTTATATGTTGCAACTACTAAGTAATATTTTTTCAAAAAAAGTTTAAAGGGAATTAATAGGCCTTAGCAAACAATACTCTGCGTTTTGAGGGCTTCCCAGAAAAAACACAAACCCCACTTTCTTCAACAAATTCTAATGGCAAACACCTTATTGTAGCTTTGGTAATGGTTTTTATTTGATCTTCGGTTTCAGAGGTGCCATCCCAATGCGCAGATAGAAACCCGCCTTTAGATTCTAAAATGGCTTTAAATTCATCAAAAGAATTCACTTCGGTAATGTGCTGATTTCTATATTTTTTAGCCTTATCAAACATGGTTTCTTGTATTTCAATCATTAATCCGTGAACCCTATCTGGCAAGTCATTTAAAGCGATTACTTCTTTTGTTAAGCTGTCTCTTCTTGCTAGTTCAACAGTACCATTTTCTAAATCTTTAGGGCCAATAGCAATTCTTAATGGGACACCTTGTAATTCATGTTGGGCAAATTTTGCACCGGGGCGGTATGTTGTTCTGTTATCAAATTTAACTGAAACGTTTTTCGATCTTAAATCGGTCATAATACTATTCACCATAACCGTTATTTCATCAAGTTGCTCATCGGTTTTATAAATCGGAACAATAACCACTTGGATTGGTGCTAAATTTGGCGGTAATACCAATCCGTGATCATCACTATGCGTCATAATAAGAGCACCCATTAATCGTGTAGAAACCCCCCAAGAGGTCGCCCATACATAATCTTGCTTTCCTTCTTTTGAAGTAAATTTAACATCAAAAGCTTTTGCGAAATTCTGACCTAAAAAATGAGACGTTCCTGCTTGTAATGCTTTTCCATCTTGCATTAAGGCTTCAATGCAAAAGGTTTCTTCGGCACCAGCGAAGCGTTCGCTTTCAGATTTTACACCTTGAATAACAGGAATGGCCATGAAATTTTCAACAAAAGTGGCATAGACATTATTCATTAATCTCGCTTCTTCTATGGCTTCGCTTTTAGTTTCATGAGCGGTATGTCCCTCTTGCCATAAAAACTCTGCGGTTCTTAAAAATAAGCGCGTGCGCATTTCCCAACGTACTACATTTGCCCATTGGTTAATTAAAAGTGGGAGATCCCTGTAGGATTGTATCCAACCCCGATATGTATTCCATATAATAGCTTCGCTAGTTGGCCTAACTACTAACTCTTCTTCAAGTTTAGCTTCAGGATCTACCCGCAGTTTACCTGGCTTATCTGGATCGTTTTGTAACCTGTAATGTGTAACAACTGCACACTCTTTAGCAAAACCTTCAGCATTTTTTTCTTCGGCTTCAAATAAATTTTTGGGAACAAAAAGAGGAAAATAAGCATTTTGATGCCCTGTTTCTTTAAACATTCGATCTAATTCTGCTTGCATTTTCTCCCAAATGGCATAACCGTATGGTTTTATAACCATACAACCTCTTACCGCAGAATTTTCAGCTAAGTCCGCTTTTACAACAAGCTCATTGTACCATTTTGAATAATCTTCTGCTCTACTTGTTAATTTTTTACCCATATATAGTATTTTGGCACAAATATTGTGATTATGTTAAATAAGTGAAATAGTTGGACAAAACTAACTATTTTTGTTATGTTCAACAATAAAAATACAGCGATATGAAATTTAAATACTACTTAAAAACCAAAATACCATTCTTTATGGCCTTAATAGGTCTAGTAGGATTATCATCTTGCGGCGCTTACAAATATGTTGGTCAAGATAATGATGGAATATATGATTCGTCTAACAAGCAGATAGAAAACAGGCAAGCAGTTGCTACCGACGACAGCAACGAGAATAAGGATTTTTATAAGAATTATTTCAAGCAAAAATCGAATGAAATAGGGACTATTACTCAGGAAGAAGATGTTATTTTTACTGATGTAGATTCTTATGAAGGAAATTATACCGAGGAACCTGTTGTTCAAAATCAAGTAGAAAGCCATCCTGGTTGGGGACAAGAAAACTCAAATGTTTCTGTTAATGTATACCCAAATGCCGGTTTTGGATTTAATAATTGGGG
>CALDCO010000254.1 GCA_937937185.1 uncultured Flavobacteriaceae bacterium | reverse complement strand
GATGCGACTTCTGGGAATGATTCAAATAACGGTACATCAACTTCTACGGCATGGAAAACGATTAACAAGTTAAATACCTCCTCTTTTGTACCTGGAGACGTTATAAGGTTTAAATCTGGAGAGACATTTCCAGGAAGCCTTGTTATTAGTTCCAGTGGGTCATCTAGAAATCCAATTATTTATGATCGATATGGTAATGGAGCGCTTCCAATTCTTGACGGTAAAGGTGGCGATTATACTGTTTATGCAAAAAACAAAGAGTATTTAGAGTTTAAAAATCTTAAGTTAACAAATTTTAGGCCTGGTACGATTACACCTACAGATATCTTTAGTGCCATGATATTTGAGTCTGAAGACTATGGCACGGTTAACCATTTACATTTTGATAACATCACTGTTTTCAAGGTGAACAGTTCTACAGATAAATCGGAGGCTGATACTAGATATCACGGAGGTATTTTGTTTTATGCTAGAGGGTCTGCCGTAAAAAGTAATTTTAATGATATCATTGTTGAAAATTCTACTTTTGAAGATATTGGTAGAACTGGTGTCAACATAAGATCAGATTGGTGGAAAAGGAATAGCAATTCTACTTTTGGACAAGATTTGGGAGATGGAACACTTGATACTTGGTATCCAACTACTAATATGATATTTAGAGACAATATTTTTCAGCGCATAAGAGGAAATGGATTAATAGTGAGAGTATCGGTAGATGCCATGGTTGAGGGTAATTTATTTGATACCTGTGGCGATGGAATATCTGGTAACGCTGCTTTTAATTTTAATACAGATGGTACAGTTTTTCAATTTAACGAAGCCAAAAACACCGTGTTTAATCAAGGTGATTCTGATGCCAGAGGAATTGATAGCGATTTTAGAACTAAAAACACCATAATTCAATATAACTATTTGCACGACAATGGTTTAGGTGGTGTTGTTGCCACGGGAGGGCCTCAAACGCCAGGGTTTATTCCAGAACGATTTAATATTGGAACGGTAGTTCGCTATAACATTGTAGAAAATAATGCTAGACAGGGCATGCATTTTTCTGGCGCTATAGACGGTTTAGAAGTTTATAATAATGTATTTTACGCAGACGATACCCATGATAACCTTACCATATTAAATTTTAAGAAATGGTCCGCTGCTTGGCCAAAAAATATTAATGTTAGAAACAACATCTTTTATTTTACAGGAGATAATTTATCCTATAATTTTAGGGACGGGAATGGCGGTGGTTCCAGTGGCATAAGTTTTTCAAATAATCTTTATTTTGGAACCTATGCGAGTAAGTTGCCTATTAGCGGTAATAGTGAAACACTAACTGGTGTAACCAAAGACAATAACTATTCCTTGAACGATCCACTTTTTGTTAACTCAAATAATGGTGGATTAACTTATGCCGTTAGAGAAGGTTCTCCAGTGCTTGGTAAAGGGGTGAATTTTAGTCAGCCTACTCTAGATTACTATGGCAGTACAATTAATAAATCTTCAGTTAATATCGGTATTTTTCAAGGCGATGGGATTCCAGATAATAAAACGAAAACGGAAACAATTTATGTAACAGAAGATGCCTTTACAAGAGGTGGTTCTAATGCGAATACGAATTATGGCTCCAGTAGTGTTGTAGAAGCAAAACAAGCTACGGCTAATTTCGTAAGAGAAGGGTTTTTAAAGTATAATTTTAACTCAATAAATGGGAGTATAAAAAAAGCAGTATTGAGAGTTTATGCGTCGTCAAATACCAATAATTCGTATCAGAACTATTTTTTCGGAATTGATAACGATAATTGGTCTGAATCAACTATTACAGAAAACAATAAACCAGCAACAGGTATTAGTCCTGCTTTTAGTGCTGTTACCATTAATAGTAGTAATGGTAAATGGTATGAAGTAGATATCACCTCTTTTATTCAACAACAATATGACGTAGATAAAATCGCCTCTTTAGTAATTAAAGATTCTGATGATTCTCAATTTTTAACGTCTATAACATCAAAAGAAGGGAATGCGAGTCAGAAAAGTCATATCATTATAGAATATTATGGAGAATCTTCAAGTCGAGAAATTGCAATTGAAGATTCTTACACCAGAGGTGGTTCTTTCGCCGATGATAATTATGGAAAAGAGGCAGAAATAAATACAAAAAAATCTTCTGCTAATTTTAACCGAGTAAGTATGTTAAAGTTTGACATTTCTGATCATCAAAATTCAATAACATGTGCAAGGCTTCATTTTTATGCAAGTACTAACACTGTAAACCAATTCAATCATTACATAAGAAAATACAGTAATGATTGGGATGAAGATACAATAACTGAAAATAATAGACCCGAGGTAGGTGATATTATTTCTTCAGTTGCATTAGAAGGAACAGAAAGCAAGTGGTATAGTGTAGACGTAACAGCTTACGTTCAAGAGCAAAAAAACAGGAATTCTCCTAATGTTTCATTTGCTATTGATGATCAAGATGTTACTACTTTTTTATCCAAAATAATATCAAAAGATGGAAGTGAAGTTTTTCCACCATTCCTAGAAATAGATAGCACATCGATTCTTTCTGATGGTGATGAGTTAGAAGACTTTTCGGCTTTTAAAATTTATCCAAACCCTATAATTCATTCTGATTTTACTTTACAAAAAACATTTAAATCGAATGATAAATTGGTAATGAAAATTGTTGACATCACTGGTAAGATTGTTAATACCTCTATCGAAAATGTAGAACAGGGACTTTGGAAAAAAACGTTTTATAAAGAAAAATTAGGTTTGAGTAGAGGAATATATGTGATAAACATTTCATCGGATCTGCATGGAACAAGTTCTTCCAAGGTGTTGGTTTATTAATAATTGGATACATACAAGATGTAATAGCTTGCTTCCCTTATGACATAACAGATAAAATTTATATCATAAGCCTCAATTTGATGATTTTTTAAAATTAAATACCTGGAAATCAGGTTAAATAAGGTTGAAGCTATAAACCATTAATAAGCAATCAGAATAGTCTGCTAAGATATGAACACATAACCCCAATCCTATTAGTCTTGTTTTTTTAGGAAGTGTTAGTATAAGGTAAAGTATAATGGCATAATAGGAGTGAAGGGGGTGAAAATTAATACTACAGCGGTTGGGGTCGAAAATAGGATTTGCCAATAAGTGGTCCAAATCAATTAGTAACCCTAAAATCATTATAAAATAAGCTTTTACCCATATTTTTTTAAAGAAAATTACCGCAATGCAAAGTGGCAAGATAAAATGAATGCCGTAATGAATACTAGTTTGAAGCATATTAAGGCAATTTTTGAGCTTCTAGATAAGTTAAGGCATTGGTACCTTCGTTAAATAATAAATCTAGAATGCTTAGATTATTAATAAAACCATGCTTTTCGTTAAAAACCTGGGTGTACTTATTAAAAGTAAAAGGCTGCTCTTTTTTAGAATTAATGAGATGCCGGTAATCTATTTTTCGAGTTGCGATTTTTTCGTACGTTTTAGTTTTACTAATAGTTAGGTCTAGCTGTAAACAATCGAATATCACTTCCAAACATTTCATATTAAAATCTAGAATATAGGTTTCTTTCATTTCAAAAAGCGGTTTCAAGTCGTCTTTATAAAATTCAAAAAAAGGAGAGCTTCTGTAAGCAGATTCTAAGGATTTCCAATGCTGTAACTGCCAATTAGTTTCGTTAAAAATTTTTACCTCTTTATATTTTTGTCTGTTTTTTTGAGTGTATATAACAGGAATGCTAAGTTGTAATTTACCATTAGCCGCATAGATATAGGTACGGTTTCTATAGGTTTGCTTTTGGTAATTGTCTTCCGTTTC
>CALDCO010000253.1 GCA_937937185.1 uncultured Flavobacteriaceae bacterium | reverse complement strand
GTACTCTTTGTCATGCAACGCATGGGAAAGATTTAAAGTTGAATATTAGATTTTTGGGTTTTTACGATTTAAAAGAATGTATTTTGAAACGCATTGTTGTGATCTAATAACTCTTATTAAGAAAACCTCTCGACTGCGCTCGAGGGGACGCAGACATTAAATAAAGAAAAAACAAAGTAAAGTAATTATGCAAAGGAAATAATTTAATTTTGCCTACTGCCTACTGCCTACTGCCTACTGCCTACTGCCTACTGCCTACTGCCTACTGCCTACTGCCTATTGTAATAACTCCGCCACTTTATCCTCTAAAAGCTTACCTCTTAAATTCTTGTGTAGAATTTTTCCGTTTTCATCCAAAAGGAATGTTGCAGGAATAGAACGTACCCCATAGGTTCTTGCTATGGGATCTTGCCAACCTTTAAGGTTAGAAATTTGCGGCCAGGTTAACTTATCTTTTGCAATGGCATCAATCCATCTTTTCTGTTGGTTGTTTTTATCTAAAGAAACACCAATAATTTCCAGTCCTTTTTTGTGATATTTTTCGTACATTTTCACCACATTAGGATTTTCTCTTCTGCAAGGACCACACCAAGAAGCCCAGAAATCGATTAAGGTTAATTTAGATTTTACATCATTAAGTGCTAACATTTTTCCATCTGGAGTTTTTCCAGAGAAATTAGGTGCTACATTTCCAACGGCTACTGTTACTCTATTTACTATTATTTTAATACGATTTCCTAAAGGACTCTTTTTAATGGCATCACTAAGATTATTATAAAGGGCTTTCGCTTCTTTTTGCGGTATGCTTTTAGAATTTGCAACACGCTCTAAAATAATGGCACTAGCATAATAATTAGCGTTGGTTTTTATAAAGTCGGTATCGAGCTCTTTTTTTACATTAATCAAACTATCATAAGATGCTTTAGCCAAGGATATTTCTTTGCTGTTTCTGCTTTTTTTGGCGTTGTTTAGGCGAGCTCCAATTTTTTTATTGGCCTCAACAAGTAATTCTATTTTATTTTGGTATCCTTTACTAATATCATTTTCAGGGCTTCCAGATACAACCGATCTACTAAAGTTGGAATCATTAATAGCGATAGACATGTCTTTGTTTTCAATAATAAAAGGAAAAGCACCTTTAATGCCATCTATGGTTAAATAACCAAACTCGGGAGATTTAATTTCGCCTTCTAAAATAATTTTCCCATCGACAACGCGAATGGTATCAATAATTTTAGATTTTTGATTACTTATACTAAGTAATTGTACTTTTTTATCGTTTAAATCAGGATTAACTTTACTTACTATTCTAAAACCATTAGGGAATTTTTTTGCATCTTCCTTGGCACAGGAAAAGGTTACAAATAAAATGGCTAATACTATAATTTTTTTATACATAACAAAGCAATTTATAATTATTCAATTAGATTATTGGAGGTTTATCTTTTAGCTCTCAATGGTTTTTAATTTCAAAAAAGAGCTTAGTGGATTACAAACATTTCCAGATCAATATTCGGAATTAACAAAATCATAAATCACTTCAATTATAATCCTTCTAAAATCTAATTAGTAGTACAAATATACAGCATCATTTAAATAATTACTAATATACTTAATTTACTACTTTTGCATTATGATTTATAATGATACCATAGTGGCCTTGGCTACAGCTTCTGGAGTTGGTGCAATAGCAGTAATTCGATTGTCTGGTGAAGCCGCCATATCGCATGTAGAGGCTTGTTTTCAGTCTGTTAAAAATAATAAATCACTTGGCAATCAACCAACGCATACCATACATTTGGGCCATATCGTAGATCAAGAGCGAACGATAGATGAGGTTCTGGTTTCCGTATTTAAAAGTCCGAATTCTTATACTGGTGAAAATGTTGTAGAAATCTCATGTCATGGCTCGCCATATATCCAGCAGGAAATCATTCAGCTTTTTATAAAAAAAGGCTGTCGAATGGCCAATGCAGGCGAGTTTACTTTACGTGCATTTTTAAACGGAAAATTAGATTTATCGCAGGCTGAAGCAGTTGCCGATTTAATTGCTAGCGAAAATAAAGCTTCCCACCAAATGGCGATGCAACAAATGCGTGGTGGTTTTTCCTCTGAAATAGCTAAACTTAGAGAAGAACTTATGAGTTTTGCAAGTTTAATTGAATTAGAACTCGATTTTGCAGAGGAAGATGTTGCGTTTGCCAATAGAAGCGAATTTAAAGCTTTAGTAGAACGTATTGGTTTTGTATTAAAACGATTAATAGATTCTTTCGCTGTAGGAAATGTGATTAAAAATGGAATACCTGTGGCCATAGTAGGCGAACCCAATGTTGGGAAATCGACTTTGTTAAATGCGCTTTTAAACGAAGAGCGTGCCATAGTAAGCGATATTGCCGGTACTACTAGAGATACTATTGAAGATGAACTAACTATAGATGGGATAGGTTTTCGGTTTATAGATACCGCAGGCATTAGAGAAACTAAAGATGTTGTTGAAAGTATTGGGATTAAGAAAACCTTTGAGAAAATGGAACAATCTCAAGTTGTGATTTTATTATTTTCAGCTGAAGAATTTAAAAAAGAACACCATCGCTTAAAAATAGAAATTGAAAAAATTAAAAACCGTTTTCCCTTAAAACCATTACTTGTTATTGCTAATAAAATAGATACCCTAACACCTTCTGAAACTGCTATTTTGAGTTCAGAATTTGAAGCACTTCATTTGCTTTCTGCAAAAACGGGAAAAGGGTTAGAGGCCTTAAAAGAAAAGCTAATTGGTTTTATAAATACGGGAGCGCTTAGAAATAGCGAAACTATTGTAACTAATACCCGCCATTACCACTCGCTTTTAAAAGCATTTGAAGAAATACAAAAAGTAAAACAGGGCATAGACTCTAATCTTTCAGGCGATTTGTTGGCTATCGATATTCGCCAAGCATTGTATCATTTTGGCGAAATTACTGGAGAAATCACAAATGATGATTTACTGGGTAATATCTTTGCTAATTTTTGTATTGGGAAGTAATCGTTTTTTCTTTTAATTTCGTTTCCTTTCTTTTGTTAGTAAAATCAATGTTTTTATTTCACATTGAAAAACCACCGTCTTTGACGGTGGTCATGTTTTAAAGGCTCTGCCATTTTTTAGTTTTGCCCATCTAAAACTTTTTAAGATGAGTAAATATAGAAAATTAACACATGCGTATTACAAATGCGATTATCA
This sequence comes from uncultured Flavobacteriaceae bacterium, assembly GCA_937937185.1. Lineage (GTDB taxonomy): Bacteria > Bacteroidota > Bacteroidia > Flavobacteriales > Flavobacteriaceae > JAHDGB01. The sequence goes on along the minus strand of CALDCO010000253.1, from coordinate 53 downwards.
CATTGTCTTCACGCCCAAGTATCGTTTTCAGATACTTGAAGGTATGGTCAAAT
>CALDCO010000252.1 GCA_937937185.1 uncultured Flavobacteriaceae bacterium | reverse complement strand
GCCAATCGTTACGAACAAGAAATAGAAGATGTTAGAGAATGGCTTAGCTTAACAGAATGGTCGCAAGAACTTATAGATGAAAAAACAATTGATAATGTTCAAAATCAATTATTATCATTAAATATTATCCCTGAAAAATGGAATTATCAAGATTTTGTTTATAAAATATGATACAATGAACGCATTTAAACTTAATTGGTCTAACAGTAAAACATTTTTATGTTTTTTTGAATGAACTAGAAAGTTTTTTTGACCTTTTACTTCTAAAAAAAATATTTTAACCACTGATTACAACATAATGTTCCTGGATTAGATTTTATAACTCAATTACGACCTGTGACTTATAATTTTAATACCACTAAACTTGCAAAATTAAAAAACGAACCAGAACAAAATTATGAGAGTTTTATTGATAAGACTCATTTAGAAACAGGTTTTTTAGCTCAAGATGTTGCCAAGCTTGCGAAAAAAATAGGTTACGATTTTAATGGCATTCACGTTCCTGAAGATGAAACTAAAGATAGTTATGGTATTTCTTATTCCCTTTTTGTGGTTCCACTAGTTAAAGCGCTGCAAGAGCAACAGGAAGAAATATCCGATCTCAAGAAAAAAATAGAACAATTAGAAGCCTTAATTAAAAAGAAATTATAAGGTCTTAAAACCAAACATAAATGATTAAAACCCTGTAAAACAGGGTTTTTTTAGCGGAATAAGGTTGAATACATGCCCTTTTAACTTTCTTTAGGGCATTAAAAAAAGCCCACCGTAAACGATGAGCTTTTTAAAAAGTTTAAGCGATATATTTAGACAACTTTTACGTTTACTGCGTTTAATCCTTTTTTTCCTTCTGTAAGATCAAATTCAACTTCATCGCCTTCGCGAATCTCGTCGACTAATCCAGAAATGTGCACAAAATGCTCTTTGTTTGAACCTTCTTCTGTAATGAATCCAAATCCTTTAGAATCATTGAAAAATTTTACTGTTCCTTTACTCATTGTAATGTAATTTAATTTATTAATGTTATATACTAGTCAATTATAATGCCAAATATTGAAACATATAAAAATAACCGTATGTTGTTATACACTGTAGTTAAACAGGTATTATATTTTTGTTACTTTAACAGCATTCATCCCTTTCATTCCTTTTTCTAATTCGAAAGAGACTTTGTCGTTTTCAGCAATTTCATCTTTTAAGCCAGTCACATGGCAAAAGTATTTTTCTTGATTTTCATCATCTATAATAAACCCAAATCCTTTAGACGTGTCAAAAAAAGAAACTTTTCCTTTCCTTACTGGATCAAATGGTTCAGCGTTACTATCGTCTTTTTTAGGAACGCCAATTTCAATAGTTTCAGCATCAATCTTCTCTCTTAAGGCAGGGTCTGGTGGCGTATCGGTAAGATTTCCATTGTAATCGACATAAGCAAACTTGATACCGCCTCCATTTTCTTTAGCTTCAGCTTTACGAGCTTCCTTTTTCTTCTTCTTGTCTTCTCTCTTTTTTAAACGTTTTTTTTCTTTTTCGCTTTTATTAAAAGTTTGTTGCGATTTTGCCATTCGGTTAATTAAATATAATTTTAATGCTTAAAGGAGGCTTATAAATATAGAAAAAAACGGGTGTTTTGGAAAGGAAAAAAAAATTAATTCACCCAAAGCATTAGTTATTTAAAGATTAATAAACATTCTTTAAAATTGAATACAAAGATATAACTTGTATTTTAAATCTTACAATAAATATAAAAGATTTTTTTCACTCTTCAAAAATTACTACCACTATTCCTAAAAAAATTAACGCTTTTTCATTTTTATAATGCAGAAAGAATCGTTTCAGGATCGGCTCTTAGTTTATAATTTTCTTTTAAAAAATGATACGAGATGCTTCCGTTTTTTTCTATAATATAGGTTGCAGCTATTGGTAATTCGTTGTCTAAATTACCATTACTTGTCTCTAAATTTATATTAAAGGTTTTATAAAGCGCTACAAGCTCATTAGGTAATTTGTAGGCTAAATTCATTTTTTTTGCTACAGAGTTGTTTTTGTCGGATAGCACTTCGAAACTTAGTTCGTTTTTTTCTTTTGTAGTTAATGAGTGATCTGGCATTTCGGGTGTAATGGCCACTAATTTAGCTCCTTTTGCTTCTATTTGAGGCAAAACTTCCTGCAGGGCTTTTAATTCTAAATTACAATATGGGCACCAACCACCACGATAAAACGTTAGCACTACCCTATTTTTAGAAATCATTTCATTTAAATTTATTAATTCACCCTTGGCATTGGGTAATACTATTTCTGGTAACGTATGTCCCGTTTTAAAAGCATTTTCAATAATAGAAGTCGCTTTTAAATCGTTTATCGCTTTTCTCATTATGTTTTGAGCTTCTCCTGGATGCCTTTTTACACTGCCATCGGCCAATGCCTTTAATTTTTCTGTTAACGTCATCATTATTTTTATTTGATTACCGCTAACTTACTAAATTTTAGCTTTAGTGGTAATCGTTTTTCTTGATGTTATAAAATAAACCCCTGTTAAAAGGATTAAAGCGGCGATTATAGATTGTAAGGTTAATTTTTCATTTAAAATAATCCATCCTAAAAATAATGCTATGATTGGATTTACATAGGCAGAAGTTGCAACTTTTTCTGGAGAAACCACTTTAAGCAAATAATTAAATGCGGTAAAAGCGACAATACTTCCTAAGAGTGTTAAAAATACCATAGCGCCTTTAACATTTGTGCGCCAATGAATCGGCGAAATCCATTCTTCGTTAAAAACTAAACTCGAAATAATTAAAAGCACGCCCGAAATAACCATTTGGTAACCAGTGCTTACAAGATAACTTTTAGGCAAATCGGCTTTTGAAACAAACACACTCCCATAGCTCCAGCTTAAAACGCAAGAAAGCATCATAAATATCCCTAAAAGACTATTCGTATTGGTATTTATTTCTTTTTGATTTACTAAAAGATACATCCCTATAATTCCTAAAGAAACCCCTATTAATGATTTTTTATGCATTGTTTTCCCGTCTATTAAACGCATTAAAAACAATACAAATAAGGGTTGAGTAGAGGCTAAAAGTGCCGCAAAACCACTATCGACATATTTTAAGGCCCAGACAAAAATGCCATTACCATAAACTAAAAATAAAAACCCCGCAATTATAGAATTTAGAAATTGTTTTTTAGAAATCTTTAAATTGAGCTTTAAAAATTTTGAAATAATAAATATTAGGACACCCGAGACCATAAACCGAATTGAGGATATAAAAAGTGGTGGTAATTGTGTTACTGCAATTTTATTAAATAAATAAGTAGATCCCCAAATAACATAAATGGCAAAAAAAGCGGTTATTACTAGAAATTTGGGATTCGGTTTAGACATTTTTTGTAAGTATAATTTAAAGACCAATTTAGCTTTAAATTCTTAATAAAAACGCTGTAACCGTATTTTAAAATCTTATTTTTGCTAACACACTAATTTTAAATGCACTTAAAAAAACAATCCCTTACTCTTTTTACTGTTTTATTGCTGTGTGGCTTACTTTATATAAGATGTAACGATTCGTCTAAATCAAAATATGTTATTGCTGCCATAGCTTCTCATAGTAATGGGCAACAGTTTGTAGGTTCGGCTACCTGTATAGACTGCCACAAAGAAATATATGACACACACCAAAAAACAGCGCATTATAATACCTCTGCAATAGCAAGTGCCCTAAGCATAAAAGGGGCTACTTCTTCTCCAAATAACACACTTAATGTTAATGATAGTCTCTATGTAAAAATTGAACAGCGCAATGGTTCTCTCTATCAAAATGCTTACGCTAAAAAAACAGATGCGTTACTAAATTCGAATAAAATAGATCTTGTAATTGGTTCAGGTGTTAAGGGACAGTCGTTTTTAAATTGGCGCGCAGATAGTTTACATCAAATACATGCGTCCTATTTTGTGAAATCTAATTCCTGGATTAAAAGTCCTGGTTATAAAGATGGCGTGCTTCAAAACAATAGACGTATTAGTTCGAGATGCCTAGAGTGCCATACGACTTTTGTAGAAACACGCCCTCTTACCACCTTGAAAAGCAAAAATACTTACAATAGAAATCGCTTTATAGAAGGGGTAGACTGCGAACGTTGTCATGGTCCTTCAGCCGAGCATGTGAAATATCATAATGAGCACCCTAAAGAGTTGCAAGGAAAACACATTAAAATAATTAAAGCCTTAACTAGGCAACAACAATTAGATGTTTGCGCTTTATGTCATTCCGGACCTAGAAAATTAAAAATTAAACCTGAGTTTAGTTTTTTAGTGGGAGATCGATTGAATACCTTTTCTTCTCCTGATTTTTTTTCATCAAGAAGTGAATTAGACGTTCATGGCAATCAATATGGAATGCTTTTGGCTAGTAAATGTTTTAAGAATAGTAAATCGATGACTTGTACAACATGTCATAATGTGCATAAAAATGAGCGTAATCATACCCAAGAATTTGTAAATAAATGCCTCAGTTGTCATGATACAAAGTTAAACTGTGGCTTAGATATGGCTTTAAGAGTTGAAAGTAAAAAAAATTGCATTAGCTGCCATATGCCAGAAATTAAATCGAAAAGCATGTTTAAAGCCAATGCCATTACAAAAGATACGATCTCGGTTAAAGTATTTTCGCATTATATAGGTGTTTATCCTAATGCCATAAAATAGCACACTCTAGTTTTTAGTGCAAATAGCATTTTTTTATCCATTGAATCATTCGGTATTATTTTAACACATTGGAAATCAATTGCTAAATATTTTTAAAGCCTGACAAATAGTGCTTTGTCGAATAAAAAATAGATTTCATCGAAAACGCTATTTGAAGAGCAAAAAAAAACGTGCTTTTAGTCTAATCCTTAAGATCTTGCTAGACTTATGAGTGCTGAAAATAAAAATAATAATCTTAGTATCATTCCTGAAAAGCAATTGGTATTCAAATCATTCGATGACCATGCAGGTTATGTGCGAATGGACATATCTGGAAATATTCAGCTTATGGACGATAAGGCAAAAGAAATATTAGGATACGATAATAAAAAAGAAAAAGTAAATGCTAGAACAATGATCCATAAAGATGATTTCGCGTACACAATGAAATCTTTTATGGAATTATATCACAAGGGGGAATTTAAAAACTACAATGCTAGAATAAGCACTAAAAGTGGTGCTATAAAACGAGTGCATATCGACACCAAAATTATATACAACGAGCATAAAAAACCTATAGGTGCACATGGCGTTATTAAAGAAGTTTTTACTTCTGAGGATCTAAAAAAATAGTTTTACACTAGTGTTATTCTCACTTTCTTCTTTTTTAGTTTCGTGTTATTTGTTTTTTCGATGACTTTGTTGGCCACAGCAGTTGCAACTGCTACAAAAGCACAATCGCTTTTTAACTCTATAATTCCTAGTTGATTTTTATCGATCTCACCTTGTTTCAATAGTAAACCCGCAATATCGCCTTTAGATATTTTGTCTTTTCTGCCTCCAGAAATAAATAGTGTTTTCCATAACGATAAGTTAGGCGTTGGTTTGTCTTCTAGTTTTAAAATAGCTGGGGTTGTTATAAATTCTGGTAAAATATCATCTTCCCACTGAAGCACGTATGCCTTACCTTCATTATGCATTCTTGCTGTTCTACCATTTCTATGTATAAACTCTTGCGGTTTTAATGGTAATTGATAATGAATGATATAATCTAATTGAGAAATGTCAATGCCTCTAGCCGCTAAATCGGTGGCAACAATAATTTGATGGGTCCCATTTCTAAATTTTATGAGTGTTCGCTCTCTATCAATTTGGTCTAAACCTCCATAAAAACAACCGTGCGGAATATTATTTTTCAATAAAAAGTTACTAACGTAGTTAATGCTATCCTTGTAGTTACAAAATATAATTCCTGATTTATTACCGATATGGCATAAGAGATCGACTAGAGTTTGAAGCTTATTTTTAATTGGAGAAACTACCCTTTTAATTTCTAAATAAGGTGTTTTAGTGTTTAAATAATTAATCACTAATTCGTCTTTTAAGCCTACAAAACCTGGAATTTCAATATCTTGAGTAGCCGACGTTAAAATTCGTTTTTCAATATTTGGCAATAAAGAAACTATTTCACTCATTTCCTTTTCGAAACCCACCTCTAAAGATTTATCAAACTCATCGATAACTAATGTTTTAATCGTATTCACAGAGAAAGTTTGTCGTCTTAAATGGTCGGCAATACGACCAGGCGTTCCTATTAGAATAGCAGGAGGATGTTGTAATTCTAATTTGTCTTTTGAAAATGGTCTGCCACCATAAACAGCATTAGCTTTATAACCCGTTCCCATATCTCTACACACCTGTTCTATTTGTATGGCCAACTCTCGTGAAGGCACCAAAACAACAACCTGAATCGTTTTAACACCGGGAATTAATAAATCGATTATAGGCAATAAAAATCCCAAAGTCTTTCCTGAACCTGTTGGCGAAAGTAATACAGTATTGCGAGTACTAGCGATAGCCAAGCCAGCTTCCTGCTGCATAGGATTAAGTGCTTTAATCTTAAATTTATCAAGAATTTGTTGCTGTAATGCATTGTTTACCATATTGCAAAAGTACAGATTCAATGATTAGGCGAATAATAATCTTAGCGATTTAATTAGTATTGCTTTAAGAAAAGTAGTTTGTGATCGTTAAGATAGCCGAATTAGTATTACTTAACATTACCATAAACATCTAATTCTATTACTTTTTTTCCTAATTTTTTGACCTCTTCAAATTGTGTGGCTTTATCGCCAACAACAACATAAATCATATCTTTTTCAGCAAGATAATTGGCTATTATAGATTTATAATCGCCTAGAGTCATCGCTATTAATTCTTCTTGGTTTTCTTCGGTATAATTGTTTGAAAGACCATATTTACTTATAGACCTAAGCATCCCTCTTTGCGCAGCTAAACTTTCAAATGCTCTTGTATTTGCTTTTAAGATTTTGTCTTTAGTTAATACGACTTCTTTATTAGTAAAATCATTAGCATAGTTTGAAACCATTTCTTGAATAATGTTTAATGATTTTAATGTCGCATTTGCTCTAACGCTGGTTGATATTACAAAAGCACCAATCTCAGATCTTTTAAATACACTAGAGTAAGCGCCATAAGTGTATCCTTTTCCAATTCTTAAGGTTTGAAATAATTTTCCACTAGTGCCGCCACCAAGAATCTCATTTGCAAAGTCTAAATTATTCGCCAATTCACTCTTTCCAGATAATGCTAATTTACAAACTCTTAAAACAGATTGTTTTGCTCCAGGAAAGTCTATGAAATACAATACATTTTTCTGAATCGCATCAGGCAATTTAAAATTAGGAATTGTAGGTTTCGCAACATCCCAATCATTCAAAATAGAAATCGTTTTATTTACATCTTCTTTTTTTATGGCACCAGCAATATGAAATTTGGCATTTTTTGGCGATATATTTTTGTAGAAAGACTTCAAATCGTCTAGTGTAATTGTTTTTATAGATTCTAAGGTCCCTATATTAGGCGTTCCAAAAATATGATGCTCTCCATATAGCAATTTATTATATACTAAAGTCGCTATGGCATTAGGATTGGCTGCTCGACCTTTTAATCGCGTTTCTAATGCTAGTTTAAGACGCTTAAACTCTTTTTCATCCCATCGAGGAGTCATTATAATCTCTTTAACTAAAGCGATGGTTTGCTTAAAATTCTTTCTTAAACAAGAACCAGAAATAACAAGATCTTCACTACTTGAATACATATTAATGTTTGCGCCCAGCAAACCTATAGCCTCCTCTAAATCGGCAGCGGTTTTATTGGCGGTTCCTTGTAACATTAAACTACTAAATAAACTGGCCACTCCAGATTTATCTATAGGGTCTAATAAATGCCCTCCAGGAATCGTTATATCAAATGTAACCAAGGGCACTTCGTTATTTTCAATTCCATAAACAGACAGCCCATTTTCTAGACTAGAATTCCATACTTTAGGCGACTTAAAAAGCGGTAATTTACCAAATGGCGGCTCACTCCTATCATGCACGGTAACTGTTTTTTCATAAATGGCTTCTTTTCCTTGGCTCACTTCTTCATTAGCAACATTTTTCTTGACTTCTTCAACCCAAACCTTAGCTTCTTTGGCATTAGTAACCGCCAAGCTTAATTGTCCCTTTGGAACAAAACTAGTCATCACATAATTTTTATTTTTAATGTAAGTATGATAAACGCGCATGACATCTTGAGGCGTTACCCCTGCGGTTCGTTTTGCAGTTTTCGTAATATAACTTGGATCACCTATAAACTCGTTATCTTCAACAAGTTGAAAAGCTTTACTTAAAACAGTACTCACGCCTTGATACAAATCGGTTTCCAACTCAGCTTTTATGCGCTTTAAGTCTGTAAGATTAACTCCATCTTTTTCAAACTGGGACAAGCCTTCTTTAATTGCTAATTTTACCTTATCGAGATCTGTTCCAGAGTTTGCTCTTACTCTAAAAATAAATTCTCCAGCCAACTCACTACTGTTTTGGTAAGTTGCAAGGTTTGGCGCTAATTGTTGGTCTTCAACAATAATTTTATACAGCGGTGATTTTTTACTTCCACTTAATAATTGCCCTAATATTTGTAACGCATATTGGTCTTCATGATAATTTTCTACGGTTGGATAAGTCATTCTTAACTCTGGGAGTTTTGCAAAATGATCTTCAAAATAAACCGATTTAGTTTGTTCCAGACTAACAGGCATTGGCTTTAATTTTTCTACCGTTGGGCCTTTACGAATTTCTCCAAACCATTTTTTTACCAGATCTTTTGTTTTTTCAACATCAATATCTCCTGCAATGACTAGCGAAGCATTACTAGCACCATAATATTTAGTGTAAAATTCTTTAACATCATTAATAGTTGCAGCTTGTAAATCTGGTAAGGCCCCTATTACAGTCCAATTATACGGGTGCCCTTTAGGATATAAATTTTTGCGTTTAATTTCATCGGTATAACCATAAGCGGCATTATCTACACGTTCTCTTTTTTCATTTTTCACGACTTGTTTTTCACGTTCAAGCGCTTCTTTAGTAACCGTATTAATCATATAACCAAACCGATCGGAGTCGATCCATAGAATTTTCTCGAAAGCATCTTTAGGTACCACTTCATAATACACGGTGTAATCATTAGAAGTTCCGCCATTTCGACTTCCACCCCACTCTGGGATCATTTTTCGATTAGCACCTACTGGAACATTTTCGCTGTCATTAAAACTCATATGCTCAAAAAAATGTGCAAACCCCGTTCGTCCTGGTTTTTCTCTATTAGAGCCCACATGCATCATCGTCGCAACGGCAACAATAGGATCGCTATGATCTTCGTGTAGAATAACTTCTAAACCATTACTTAAAGTAAACTTTTCGTAATTAATTTTAAATTCTTTTGAATCTGTTTTTGTTTCGGTTTTCGAATTACAAGCAAAAAATAGAAGTAACGTGGTAAACGCGAAAAGGTATTTGTGTAGATACATGGTAAGCTAAATTAAATTAATAACTAAAAGTAATTATATATTCATTAAAAGCTCATAATTCTTTCAAAAAAATGATTTAATAAACCATCTATTAGTATTTTTGAAATTCACTTTATTTAACCTTATTATAATGCTTAAGCCATTTAGAATAATCGCTTTCCTGGAAGGCGTTTCTTATATCCTTCTTCTTTTTATTGCCACGCCAATAAAACACTTTGCTGGGAACGATGCCTATGTTAAACTATTAGGAATGCCGCATGGCTTACTCTTCGTTGCCTACATTGCGTTGGCAATTTTATTAAAAACTACTTACAAATGGGACAGTAAAACATTTGTAATTATACTCTTAGCCGCTTTAATACCCTTTGGTACATTTTATATCGATAAAAAATACTTGAAACCCTTAGCGTAATTTAATTTTAACTGGTGGTTATTGTAACACTTTTATTTAAATACAATTTATCCACTTACTTTTTACACTGCGTAACATAAAATTAAAGACATTGTAATCTATTCTAAAAAACAAAATACCAACTGGTAACAACTTCATCTTGGTCTGTAGCGCTAATAAATTAACATTAAAAACTTATTTCAACTGATTTATTTTTTACAGATTTGTTTAAAATATGAATTAGATCGCTTAAATTTGTAATTACTTTTACATTTAGATTTTTAAAAATCTTATGATAAAAATGAAACAATTTAAATTGTTTTCTTGTTCATAAATTAAAAATTAAATCTTTTCAATAAAAGCGTCCTATCCTACCTGATACGTTATAAAATTAAAGACATTTAAATCCTTATACTAAATTAAAATCTGATGAATAAAATATTAAATCATACCAAAGCACTATTTCTTTTATTATTCTTACTCAGCATAAATACGAGTAAAGCGCAAGAGGTAATATCTGTACCTACAACTATTCCTGTACTTGCACCATTGGAAATTAATTATACGGTTAATGGTAATTTACAAAAAAAAATTACTCTTGAAGCCAATGCAGAGGGAAACTATGCTAATTTTGGACTATTTGTAGGGAATCGCGTATTAATTGATAATATAGAGATACCCACTAATAGGACCCAATCATACAATTTTATAGTTAACTTTCCATCTACTGGAAACGTAACTTTAAAATTATTGTCAAGATCTAGTGCGCTAACTATTAACAGTTTACGTATAGATAACAACAATAGTGTCCTTGTTCCCGAGTACAAAGAAGTCACTCAAGAAATTGGATTAAATTACCCAGAAGGAATCAAGTACAATGGCCCTACAATTGCCGATTTAGATTGGGATGGCGATTATGATTTTGTATTGAATAATCATAATGACGCAGATGCACCTAGCGTACTATTTTTAAATAATGGACAAGGAACAATGTCCCAAGGTCAAATATTATCGCAGTTTAGATTAATGGACTTACATGGCTCATCTGCTGGAGATTATGATAATGATGGTGATTTGGATCTTGCAAGTGCGTTAGGCGGAGGTAATGGAACTAACCCACAACCTCCTGTTTTCTATAAAAATAACGATGGGGTTTTTATTAGAAGCGAAGGCGATGTTGGTATAAATTCGGGTGCAAGAGGACGCTCTTCTAGATGGGGTGATTTTGATTTAGATGGTGATTTGGATTTGGCTTTATTCAATGCTGCAGGAATTAATGGAAATAATGATGCGCAGCATATATTTTATGCCAATAAAGGCGATGGAACATTTAATGTCGTTAGCGTACCAGGTCTGGAAAAAGCAGCTACGGAAAGGGTGCTTATGACTGATTTAAATAACGACCATATTGATGATTTTGTAATGCTAAGTCCGCTCTCTATTTGGAAAGGAAGAGGTGATTTTTCTTTTGAAAATGTCACCGATAAATGGCTACCTGCCCCATTAAGAAATAAATTTGGTAGCCTTTCGGCAGTAGACATAGATATAGATAATGATAATGATTTAGATTTATACATAGCCAATGGATTAGGAGTATTCGCAACAGCCAATAGAAACGCTGTAGATTTTAATCCCGATACGACTATTTTAGATGCTAGAACTTCTGGTTTTACTGGAAATTTACCGCTTACCTTTAATGCTGCAGGGGACTTAAAGTTATTCGAAATAGAAATAATAAAAGCAAATGCTTTTGCTGGAAAATTTCCTGTGTTTTTAGGTAATGCCAAAATAGAATTAGTAGATATCGCAGGAGATGATATGGATGGTGAATTTGCCATTACTCAAGCCATGGCCACTGGTTTTCCTACAAATAGAACAGAAGATGGCATTTATATTGGGTATTTAGGAAATAATCAATGGCAATTTGAATCTAAACGGAGTCAAGACTTAGCATTTTCTGTAACATTTTCTATTCAAGGGGTGAGCGCTCTAACTTCTGAAACAAATAATTTAGGAAATCGTAATGTAAACGATATTCTATTAAGAAATGACATAAATGCTAATGGAGAAGTGACATTTGTTGACGTTTCTCAAGCATGGAATATTCCAGAAGGTGGTAGTCATTGGGGAGTTACCAGAGGTGATTTTAATAATGACAGTTTTCAAGATATCTATATAAACAGATATGGTTATGTAAGAAACAGAAGGTCTGATTACATGTTACTAAATACGGGCCAGGGTGGTTTCGAGGTTACAACAAATCATGGGGCTAATAATTTAGGAGGAATGTCTCATGGTGATATGGGACAAGCTTTTGATTATGATTTAGATGGCGATATTGATATTCTTACTGCTGATGACGAAAATGGCGGATGGCATTTGTATAGAAATGAAAAAAATGATAACGGAAATTACATTATTGTTAAGGTAGGCTACTCCCCTGTTTCTAATGTCGATCCTATTTCTGCTGAAGTTACGGTAACAACCACCAGTGGTTTAAGTTTTTATAGAAGAGTAGGTTCAGCTGGAGAGGTTTTTTCGCAAAGCCTGTTAAATATGATGCATTTTGGTTTGGGTACCAACGATGGCATATCTAATATCACTGTGCGATGGAGAAATGGAGAGGTTGCAGAGTTTAAAGACAAAGGGGTAAATCAAGTTTTTGATACCGATTTGTTAGATCCTACTAGCCTGTCTATTACACCAAATCCTATAGTAGTTAGGGTTTCTAGGTCGACTCAAGCGACTTTAGGAGTAGAACCTATTTTTGCTAATCGCAAAGTAAATTGGACTTCAGGAAATGAATCTATTGCTACTGTAAATGAAAATGGTATGGTTTCTGGAATTTTAGAGGGTCAATCTACCACCATAACAGCGACTAGTGTTGGCAATAATGCGGTTTCAGCAACAGTGCCTGTAAATGTTGTGCCTTTTGTTCCTATCGAGGCAGAATCCATCATTTTAGATAAAGAAAGTTTAGATCTTGTTCAAGGTAATTCTTCAACAATTAACGCTACCGTTTTACCCGCAGATGCCGATGATAAAAGTGTGATTTGGTCTAGTAACAATACTGCAATTGCAACTGTAGATCAAAATGGTATCGTTACTGCTACAGGCGAAGGACAGGCAATTATAACCGCCTCATTAGCTATAAACAATAACATAAGCGACTCTGTTATTGTTAATGTTAGAAGGCTAATAGCCGCCAGTATTGCATTCGATGATAGGGATATTTATTTAAATACCATTTATTCAAATAATGGAGAAGTAAATGTAAGTGTTGATTATCATGCTGGAACAGGAAATACTATAATTGCTGGAAATAATGGAGGAGTTCGATTTTTATTTAGGCATTTAACTCCTGAATTTGGTGTGATTAGCGATATTGTGGTTATAGACGATACGGCTTTGGGTAATGAATCAGGTCGGTCTACGGTAAATATTCCATTAAATGGCATCACCCCTTCTGCTGATCTAGAAAATGGTGAATTTTATTTTTTATTTGTATCTATAACTACAAGTTCGGGGGAAACACTAAACGCCTCCGTTTTCCCTATTAATGTTGTTGAAGGTGTTTTATCTACAAACAACGCATCAAAGGACAATGGTATTAAAATGTTTCCTAATCCCTCAAATGATGTTGTTTCGTTTTCTGGTTTAGCATTAGGTAGAAATTATTCTGTTACGATTAATAATCTATTAGGTCAACAGGTATATTCTGGTAAATTAGATGAAACAAATGAAATCTCTGTTAAAAACTTAAGTAAAGGCGAATATGTAGTAATTCTTGAAAGTGGTAGTGATAAAAATTCTTTCATTTTATTTAAAGAAGATTAATCCTTTTTATTGAAAACTATTGAAATGGGGTTGTAAAACATTTGTAATTAACTTGGGTTTTACCTAACGGATTTAGAATAAAAAAGCCGTCAGATTGAGTGATTTTTCAAAGTGAAACGAAGAAAAATGGTATCGGAATTTGGCTTTTGACTGAAAATTTAATTTTCTATCGAAAATCACTCTGCCTGACGTAAATTTTTTGGTGTCTAACTCACGTTAATTAGAGATAAGGGTTAAGGGTTTAACCGGTCTTTAATATATTCGACTTTAGTTTTGCCGTGTGGTTTAACATTGCCTTTAGAATCAAGATTTACCATGACAATTTTTTCAATAGAAATTATGGTTTCTCTTGTCATCATATTTCTTACTTCGC
>CALDCO010000251.1 GCA_937937185.1 uncultured Flavobacteriaceae bacterium | reverse complement strand
GAAAAATATGAAGAAATTAACTTCCGTTTTTGATACTTATCAAAAGATGAACTCATAAAATGAATTTATTAACCCTGTAAAAATAGAAAAGAAATCTATTTACTTAAATATTACAACGTTTAAACTTTCAACAATCTTATACATAATTTAACCAAACTCTTTTTAAAAAAACCAATGTAAAATTTGATGCTGAATAAAAGCATTGAACTTACCTAGCCATTAAAGAGAATCGTATTTTGAATTAAAAATTACTTCTCTACTTTAATCTTGGTCTTAATATTAGCCTTACACTAAACTATATAATGAAATTATTTGGATATGCTATAAATCTCTCTGCCATTTTATCTATGATATGGATTTTGTATTCAGGGAATCTTCTTCGGCCTGTTTTTTAGTTAAAATAGCCTTTCCATTGTCAAGCATTAAGCTTAAATTTGCGCCGTATTAAGTAGTTAGTTATAGCAATTAACCTACTATCGTCTTTAATTGTTACCGATAATTTTTTGAGACGAAAAGAAGAAATCAAATACCAGCATGCAATACGATTTTAATAAAATAGAAGCCAAATGGCAAAAATACTGGGCAGAACACCAAACGTTTAAGGCGAATAATACCAGTAAAAAACCTAAATATTATGTTTTAGACATGTTTCCCTACCCAAGTGGCGCAGGGCTTCATGTTGGGCATCCGTTAGGTTATATTGCCAGTGATATTTATGCGCGCTATAAACGACATAAAGGTTTTAATGTCTTACATCCTCAAGGTTATGATAGTTTTGGCTTACCCGCAGAGCAATATGCCATACAAACAGGACAACACCCTGCAGTTACTACAGAAGCTAATATAAAAACCTACCGCAGACAATTAGATCAAATTGGTTTTTCTTTCGATTGGAGTCGGGAAGTACGCACCTCAAATCCTGAGTATTACAAATGGACGCAGTGGATTTTTATTCAGCTCTACGAATCGTATTATTGCAATAATGATAATAAGGCCAAAGATATAAATGAGCTAATAGCTATTTTTTCTACGGAAGGGAACACTAAAGTAAATGCAGCCTGTGATGATGGTATTGAGAATTTCACTGCCAAAGAATGGAACAGTTTCGATATCGTAAAACAACAAAAAATACTATTACAATACCGGCTCACTTACTTGGCCGAAACCGAAGTAAACTGGTGCCCAGCTTTAGGAACTGTTTTAGCAAATGACGAGATTGTAAATGGTGTATCTGAGCGTGGTGGCCATTCCATAGTTCGTAAAAAAATGACCCAATGGAGTATGCGAATTTCTGCTTATGCAGAACGTTTATTGCAAGGTTTAGAAACTATCGATTGGACCGATTCTCTAAAAGAGACCCAGCGAAATTGGATTGGAAAATCGGTTGGTGCTTCTGTTTCTTTTAATGTGAATGGGCATAACGAAAAAATTGAAGTCTTCACTACTCGGCCAGATACCATTTTTGGAGTTAGTTTTATGACTTTAGCACCAGAACATGAGCTGGTTTCAATAATAACAACACCTGAACAAAAACCAAGTGTAAACGCCTATATTGAAGCCACGGCCAAACGCAGTGAACGCGATCGTATGGCCGATGTAAAAACCATTTCTGGAGTATTTACTGGGGCGTATGCCGAGCATCCGTTTACTAAAAAACCCATCCCTATTTGGATTGGCGACTATGTATTAGCGGGTTATGGAACAGGCGCCGTGATGTCTGTACCCTGTGGTGACCAGCGCGATTATGCCTTTGCTAAACATTTTAATATTGCCATTCCAAATATTTTTGAAGGGGTTGATATTAGTGAAGTGGCCTTTTCAGATAAAAACAAAACCATTATCGCCAATAGTGATTTCCTTAACGGAATGAACTACAAAAAAGCTACCAAACGAGCGATTTATGAATTAGAACAATTAGGGCAAGGCAAAGGTAAAACCAATTACAGATTGCGTGATGCCGTATTTTCAAGACAACGTTATTGGGGAGAACCTTTCCCTGTATATTACGTTAATGGCATGCCTCAAATGATCGATTTAAAGCATTTGCCTATACGATTACCCGAAGTAGAAAAATACTTGCCAACCGAAGAAGGCGAACCGCCGTTAGGTCGTGCCAATATTTGGGCTTGGGATACCAATACAAACACCGTTGTTGCCAACGAAAATATCCCCCTGGGCGCAGTAGAAGGAGTTTCTGAAGATACTGGTATTTATCCACTAGAACTCAACACCATGCCAGGTTGGGCTGGTAGTTCGTGGTATTTTTTCCGTTACATGGAAGAAGCGAATAGAGACCAGGTTTTTGCAAGTGAAGACGCTTTAAACTATTGGGGAAATGTCGATTTATACATTGGTGGTGCAGAACATGCTACAGGCCACCTCCTCTACGCTCGTTTTTGGGTAAAACTATTAAAAGATCGTGGCTTTGTTAAGGTTGATGAGCCTTTTAAGAAATTGATTAACCAAGGTATGATTTTAGGAACGAGTGCTTTTGTTTATAGAATTGCAGAAACGCATCAATTTGTTTCAAAAGGATTAATCGAAGGAAGAAATGTACAAGCAATTCATGCTGATGTTTCTTTAGTAAATGCTTCTGATGAACTAGATATTGAAGGGTTTAAAAATTGGAGAAAAGAATTTACAAATGCTGAATTTATAACCGAAGCAGATGGCGTTTTTAAAGTGTCTCGAGATGTTGAAAAAATGTCTAAATCTAAATATAATGTGGTAAACCCAGATGCCATTTGTGAACACTATGGCGCAGACAGTTTAAGGTTATACGAAATGTTTTTAGGCCCTTTAGAACAATATAAGCCTTGGAATACAGCAGGTATTTCGGGAGTCCATAGTTTTCTTAAAAAACTTTGGAAATTATATATTGGTGAAAATGGTTTAAATGTAAACGAAAATGCGCCAACAAAAGAAAGTTTAAAAACACTTCACAAAACTATTAAAAAGGTAGAGGAAGACATTGAAAATTTTTCATTTAACACCTCAGTATCGACATTTATGATTGCAGTAAATGAATTAACTGCTCAAAAATGTACCAGTAAAACCATTTTAGAGCCATTACTAGTTTTAATATCACCTTATGCGCCACATATTGCTGAGGAATTATATCATTTATTAGGAAATGAAAAGTCTATTTCTACTGCAGCTTTCCCTATTTTTGATGCTAGCCATTTAGTTGAAAGCAGCAAAAATTACCCCATATCATTTAACGGAAAAACGCGATTTACTATCGAGTTACCAATGGATATGACTAAAGATGCTATTGAGAAAGAAGTGATGGCTCATGAAAAAACCAAAGCGCAATTAGATGGTAGAGCACCCAAAAAAGTTATTGTTGTGCCTGGTAAAATTGTTAATATTGTAGGGTAGTTAGTTATTTTCTTCCAGTATGTTTAATGAATTGTTTAATATGATTAAAAAAAACCCAGATGAAAACCTGGGTTTTGAATATAAAATGTAGTTGGCTTAGGGGTTATTTTTTTATGAACTTTTTGTTTTTACTTTTTCATTTACCTAAATAGAATACGATATCATTCTATAAATAGCCTTATTATTACTCTAATTAAGGCGCAGCTTTTTCGCAAAAAGTGGTTTTAGTTTCGTTTTAATGGATGGGAATGCAGCATTAAATTTATCAGACATCAATAAATTAAATAATGCGAGCGTAATAGTAGTTTTCATAAGAGGTTAATTTTTATAAATTGGGGTTAATAAGTACATTTACTATTTCTAATGTATTAAAACTTTCAAGAATTAAAATATAGTTTTTATGGCTTTTCGATAAAATACCGCCAAGAAAAATACTATTCGGCATTACGTAGATTTTTTTCACACTTTATCGATTCAGTTTAACACTATTTTGACATGGACGACCACAAAACCCTATTAATAAAGGACTTATCGATTTCTTTCGTAAAAGACAAAGTGCCTAATGAAGTTATTCATTCTATTTCATACGAAGTAAATGACAATGAAATTGTTGGAATTGTAGGCGAATCGGGTTCAGGAAAGTCGGTTTCTTCTTTAGCAATTCTAGGCTTGCTTCCTACTAAAGTCTCAAAAATTAGCAGTGGGGAAATTATATACAACAATATAGACCTTACCAAAATTGGTGATAACCCGTTTCAAAATATTCGTGGAAAAGAAATTTCTATGATTTTTCAAGAACCGATGAGTTCATTAAATCCATCTATGACTTGCGGAAAACAGGTTATTGAGATATTGCTTCAGCATACTTCATTATCTAAAGCTGAAGCCAAGTTAGAAACCCTTCAACTTTTTGAGAAGGTAAAACTCCCTGAACCAGATCGTATATATAACGCATATCCTCATGAAATTTCTGGAGGACAAAAGCAAAGGGTAGTTATTGCCATTGCCATAGCTTGTAAGCCTAAAATTTTAATTGCAGACGAGCCAACTACTGCCTTAGATGTTACCGTACAAAAAGACATCGTTGCGCTATTAAAGGAATTACAAGTACAAAATAATATGAGCATTATTTTTATTACTCATGATTTAGCACTTATTTCTGAAATAGCAGATCGTATACTAGTCATGTACAAAGGCCGAATCGTTGAGCAAAATACGGCAACTGAAATTTTTAAATCCCCTCAGCACGACTATACTAAAGCCCTAATTGCTTCTAGACCTTCATTAGGTACTCGTTTAAAATCCCTTCCTACTATAAGTGACGTTCTAAATAATGTGGTTTCTAATGAAATAATTACCAAAGAAGATCGAAAATTAAGGCATGAAAAAATGTATAGTACCCCTCCTCTTTTAGAAGTGATTGATGTAGAAAAAGAATATTTTTCTAATACAGGCTGGTTTTCTAAACCAGAAACCTTTAAAGCAGTGAATGTAATTAGTTTTAAATTATATCAAGGTGAAACTTTAGGTTTGGTAGGAGAATCTGGCTGTGGAAAATCGACACTTGGTAATGCCATTTTACAATTAGATAAGATTACTGCTGGGAAAATACTATATCGCGGTAACGATATTACGAGATTAAGCAAAACCGAAACTAGAAGGCTAAGAAAAGACATTCAAATTATTTTTCAAGATCCATATTCTTCTTTAAATCCAAGAATTCCTATTGGAAAAGCAATAATGGAACCCATGAAAGTGCATAATTTATATGAGAATGATCACCACCGTAAATTAAAAACGATCGAACTCCTTAATAAGGTTGGGCTAGATGAAAGTTATTTTAATCGTTATCCTCATGAATTTTCTGGAGGGCAGCGTCAACGAATTGGTATTGCTAGAACTATTGCATTACAGCCAAAACTAATTATATGCGACGAATCGGTTTCTGCTTTAGACATTTCTGTACAAGCGCAAGTATTAAATTTATTAAATGAGTTGAAAGAAAAATTCGGGTTTACCTATATTTTTATTTCGCATGATTTGGCTGTGGTAAAATATATGTCTGACCAACTTTTGGTTATGAATAAAGGTAAAATAGAAGAATTAGATGATGCCGATACAATATATGAAACGCCTAAGAAGGCCTATACCAAACATCTTATAGATGCGATCCCCAAAGGGTTATAGCATAAAAATTTTCTTGGTTAAAAACAAAACACTTTTGGTAAAAGTTACCGTTTCTTTAATTCTGTTTTGCAATTTATTTCTTTTCGTAGATGGCTCAGGTAGATTTGTTGCTGTTTTCATAAATAGGATTAACTTATTTGGTTGGTAGACATTATATTGTTTTTATTTAGTAGTCATTCAAATTAGAATTATAAAGTAGGTTAAGATTTATGGTAAATTTGAGACTTCTTTTGGTGTTATTTAAAATTTGGGGTTAACGGAGTAGATTTGTTTCAATACATTTGGGATCTTTTGTTTAAGGGTTTGACATTCGTAGGTTAAGATTTTAGATAGATTTGAGATTTAAGTTAAATAATTTGGGGACTGCTAAGATGCATTTAAATTCTCAATAAATCTGTTAAAAAGCATTGATTTTCGATGAAATGCATTTAAATTTAACATTTTAAAGGCAATTAAGTAATTAATATCTTAAAAAGTAGAAATAGTATTATTTATTTTTTATTGAAACTGTAGTATGTTAACTTTTAAATTGCCCTAGAATAGAATGATGTTTTTTCTTTAGATGAATAAGGGATCTAAGATTCATGAGTGCTTTAATTCAAAAATATAAAATGGAGAAATAAAATTAAAGCATCATCTAGCTCCGTTTTCTTTTTTATTCAGAGACTGAAAGGTAGAAAAAGGTTTGTATGCTGCACGTAATTAAAAATCACTTTATCCGACTGAAATTTAATTAATTCTAAAAAAGTACTACTATGGAACAAAAATTTCCAATTCCGCCTTTTAGTTTAAACGATGCTATTGAAAAAATACAGAAAGCCGAAGAGGCTTGGAATAGTAGGCATCCTGAAAACATATCAAAAGCGTATTCTAAGGATAGTGAATGGCGAAATAGAGATTTATTTGTTAATGGTCGCAAAGAAATAGTTGATTTTTTAACCCAAAAATGGGAGAATGAACTCAATTATAAGTTGAAAAAAGAATACTGGGCTCATACAGATAACCGAATTGCTGTTCGATTTGAATATGAATACCAGACCAAAGACGGGAATTGGTTTAGAGCCTATGGAAATGAAAATTGGGAATTTGACGACAATGGATTAATGAAAAAAAGATACGCTAGCATTAACGATTTAGCGATTGCAGAAAACGAAAGAAGATTAAAATAAAAGACTCGCAACAGCTATTTTACTTACTTTTAACATGTTAAATAATCATTTCCGGAATATCGCCTTCAACGATTAAAGTGCCTTCAGTTGCTTTTTCAATGTCTTTAACAAGAATGCCTGGCGCTCTTTCTAATAATTTAAATCCTTTTGGAGTGACTTCCAAGACGGCAAGATTAGTCACTATTTTCTTAACGCAGCCAACTCCAGTAAGTGGTAAACTACATTTTTTTAAAAGTTTAGATGCCCCTCTTTTATTTGTATGCATCATCGCAACAATAATATTTTCTGCACTTGCAACTAAATCCATAGCCCCGCCCATACCTTTTACCATGCGTCCTGGGATCTTCCAATTGGCAATATCTCCATTTTCAGCAACTTCCATTGCTCCTAAAATGGTAAGGTCGACATGTTTACCACGAATCATTGCGAAACTTGTAGCCGAATCGAAAAAACTAGCTCCTGGGAGGGTGGTAATGGTTTGTTTGCCCGCATTTATAACATCTGCATCTTCATCGCCTTCAAAAGGAAATGGTCCCATTCCTAGTACGCCGTTTTCACTTTGAAATTCTACTTCAATATCCTCTCTCACATAATTGGCCACTAAAGTTGGAATACCAATTCCTAAATTCACATAATACCCATTTTGTACTTCTTTAGCGATTCGTTTTGCAATTCCATTTTTATCTAACATGATTTATAATTTTGTATTCCTAGTCTGCTATAGTCTAAAAACGAGCGTATTTTCTTTTTTTAGCGAGTTCTTACCGTTAGCTGTTCTATTCGTTTCTCGTATGTTTCACCTTTAAAAATGCGTTGTACAAATATTCCTGGGATGTGTACTTGGTTGGGGTCTAGTTCACCAACGGGCAATAATTCTTCAACTTCTGCAACAGTAATTTTAGCAGCTCCGCACATACAAGGGTTAAAATTTCGGGCAGTCCCTTTAAAAATAAGATTTCCTGCAACATCGCCTTTCCACGCTTTTACAAATGCAAAATCGGCTTTAAAAGCATGTTCTAAAACGTGCATTTTACCATCAAACTCTCGGGTTTCTTTTCCTTCAGCGACTTCTGTTCCATATCCTGCAGGCGTATATATGGCAGGAAAACCTGCTTGTGCGGCCCGGCATCGTTCTGCTAATGTGCCTTGAGGAATTAATTCTACTTCCAGTTCTCCAGATAACATTTGCCTTTCAAACTCATCATTCTCCCCAACATAAGACGATATCATTTTTTTTATTTGGCGCTTTTGAAGTAATAGTCCTAAACCAAAATCATCTACACCAGCATTATTTGAGATGCAGGTTAAACCATTTACTTCAAGATTAACCAACTCGGCAATGGCATTTTCTGGAATTCCACTCAAACCAAAACCACCTAACATGAGTGTCATATTATTTTTAACACCTTCGAGCGCTTTTTGTACCGAATCTACTTTTTTAAGAATCATAAAATAAAGATTATTTTAAAGTTTAAAATTAGTCATTTTAAAATGGGAATACAAGCGTATTATAAAATTCGTAATGGTCTAAAAACAGATAAAGCCGCTTTCATAAAGTGGCTTTATAGCTATTAAATTTTTAGAAGGAAACTAAACAAAATATTAAAATCCGAAAGGATCCTCCTCTTCCTCCTCTTCACCTTCATTTTTATTTTTAGAATCGTCCTCTTTATTCTGTTTATACTTCTCACAATCTACCTCTATCGTTAAGTTTTTAGGTTTAGCAAATGACCCTTTAGATATTTTAAGGTTTTTATCGGCATAACAACTTTTCATATACATTCCCCATATGGGTAAAGCCATGGCTGCGCCTTGGCCGTATTTCGAGTTGGCAAAGTGAGCTGCTCTATTTTCAGCACCAACCCAAACCCCAGTTACCAAATTTGGCACCATGGCAATAAACCAACCATCACTTTGGTTTTGTGTGGTTCCCGTTTTTCCTGCAATAGGGTTGGTAAACTCATAAGGGTATCCCGTTACAACTTCTCTGTAATCTTGCCTGTATTCATCGGCACCTTTACCTCTTAATCTCGCTCCAGATCCTCTTTGTGTTACGCCTTCCATTAATTTTACGGTAACATATGCAGCCTCTTCACTTAATACATCTCGAGATTCTGGAACAAATTGAAATAAAACGGTATCATTTTTATCTGTAATAGTCGTCACCAT
Organism: uncultured Flavobacteriaceae bacterium; assembly: GCA_937937185.1. Taxonomy (GTDB): domain Bacteria; phylum Bacteroidota; class Bacteroidia; order Flavobacteriales; family Flavobacteriaceae; genus JAHDGB01. The sequence continues at coordinate 7,604 of CALDCO010000251.1, read as the reverse complement.
AACCGGTTTATTATACACCCCTTGGTTGGCAAATGTGCCATAAGCCCCTACCATTTCGTAAACGCTAACCTCTGGCGTTCCTAATGCAATGGCTGGCACTGGAAGTATCTCAGATTCTATACCTAGGCGTTTTGCTAATTTTACAACAGGCTGTGGTCCCACTTTATCCATTAAGCGCGCTGTAATGGTATTTACCGATCTGGCCAAAGCATCCTTAAGCGACAATTTACCACCATAATCTCTATCGACATTTTTAGGGGTCCATGATTCAGGATTGCCATATTTATTGGCTTCAATTGTAATTTGAGAGCGCGGTAATTCATCACAAGGCGACATGTGTAATTGATCTATAGCAGTGGCATAAACAAAAGGTTTAAACGTAGAGCCTACTTGCCGTTTTCCTTGTTTAACATGATCGTATTGAAAATGTTTTGGATTCATGCCTCCTACCCAAGCTTTAACATGCCCAGTTTGGGGATCCATACTCATCATGCCTGGATGCAAAAAGAATTTGTAATAGCGCATAGAATCCATGGGCTTCATAATGGTGTCTATTTCTCCTTTCCAAGAAAAAATCGTCATTTTGGTGGGCTTATTAAAGGATTCTATAATTTTTTTATCTGCAATTTTAAGATCATATTTCATATGCCGCCAACGTTCGCTTTGTCGCATAGACCGTTTCATAAGCGCTTCTATTTCGTCTTGTTCTAATTCTAAAAAAGGTGCTGTTGGGTTTCGTTTGGGGGTGTTTTGATGAAAAAACTCGGCTTGTAACCTAGGCATGTGTTTTTGAACAGCTTCTTCTGCATACCGCTGCATACGAGAATCTAAGGTGGTATATATTTTTAAACCATCTTTGTTAATATTATAGAGTGTTCCATCTGGTTTCGGGTTATTTTTTACCCATTTTTTCATTTCAGACCGAAGGTATTCTCTAAAATAAGGCGCAGGTCCAGAATTATGAGATTCAGGGGTGTATCGCAACCCTAAATCTGTTTTCTGAAGTTCATTTTTAACGGCTTCAGTGATGTAGCCGTATTTTTGCATTTGACTTAAAACAACATTTCGTCTGTTTTTGGTACCCACAGGATTTTTATGAGCTCTGGGATTATATAACGAAGAGTTTTTAAACATGCCTACCAGCATAGCAGATTCTTTTAAATCCAAGTCTTTAGGTTCTTTATTAAAGTATATTCTTGCCGCACTTCTAATCCCATCTCCATTATTACCAAAATCGTAAATATTAAAATATTGAGAGATGATCTCCTCTTTTGTATATTGTCTTTCTAAACGGGTCGCAATGACCCATTCTTTAAATTTTTGAGTGAGCGCTTGAAATTTATTTTTTGATCTTACGCCTACAAATAACTGACGAGCCAATTGCTGAGAGATGGTACTTGCGCCCCCTTTTTTACCTAAAAAAGCAAAGGCTCTTAGTGTGCCTCTGGCATCTATTCCAGAATGGTCGTGAAAACGTGCATCTTCAGTAGCGATTAATGCATCAATCAAATGCTGTGGTAATTCATTATAACCTACAGGTGTTCTGTTATCGTTTAAATAGAACTTACCTAGTGTTTTTCCATCAGAAGAAATAATTTCTGAAGCCAAGTTTGTTTTTGGGTTTTCTAAAACAGTATGGTCAGGCATTTCTCCAAAGGCACCCCAAGAGGCTAATAAAAAAAGTAAGATCGTAAATAATATCCCACTTAAGAATAAAATCCAGAACCACCGCACATACTTTGTAAAGTCTTGATGTTCTTCTTTTTGTTTCTCTTTTGCCATTTAATACGGTATTATAAGGAGTCTTCTCTTTTACTTTTTAAGCGATTTTTCTATTCTAAATCCAACATCTGTAACACCTTCTAAGTTTGCAATTCCTTTTACGCTGCCATTCTTTCTCATCGCATGTTGGATTTTAACAGTATAGTCTCCAACTTCATTAAAAACCACTTTTTCTTTATACCATAACTTATTTTCTTTTACACTTGCTAAACCTGTTCCTAAAAAGGTGCCGTCTGGTGTAGTCATTCTATACTCTAAAGTGTCTTTAATGGTTTTTCCGTTTGGAAAATTCATCTCTACGATTAAAAATAAATTACTGTATTTATAAGCTTTAGTGTTTCTTAAATTTACAAATAAATCACATGGCGTTAGCGTATCTGTAGAATTAATTTTGAATTCTATAATGTCATTTTTATTCCATGAATTAGGCACTGTTTTGTAGGCATCAAAAACACGATTAGAATCGCATGAAAAAACGAAAAATAAACTAAGTAAAAGAATTACAAGATTACTTTTTTGCATTGATAGGCTTGCTTGATTTTTTATTTCGCGGTTTATTATTTCTTTTCCGATTCTTATTATTTCTACGTTTTTTATTGCCTTTTGGCCTATCGAAACGCGTTAAACTATCTTGACCTACAACGTTTTCAAATTCAGTTTTCGTATCTATTATGAGATCTGAAGCATATTCTTCTATGCTCGCTACTTTTTCTTTCTTTTTGTTAAGTGCTATAATTTCTCTTGCCTGGGCAGCAGTAATAACATGCCAATTCATCCATTCTCCTTCATAAGCATACCAAAGATGCCCCTTAAATATATCTGTTTTTTGGCAAACAGCAGTGCCTTTTTCAGTGTATAATTTAGTGTCGGTTTTAGGAAACTCCTTTAAGGCATCTAAATAGGAATCGAGTTCATAATTTAAACAGCATTTAAGTTTGCCACATTGGCCAGCCAATTTTTGCGGATTTAGAGAAAGTTGTTGGTAGCGAGCTGCCGAGGTGCTTACCGATCTAAAATCGACTAACCAGGTTGAACAACACAATTCGCGGCCACAAGAACCAATCCCGCCTAATCTGGAAGCTTCTTGGCGAAAGCCTACTTGTTTCATTTCGATACGTGTTCTAAATTCTCTGGCAAATACTTTTATAAGTTCTCTAAAATCAACCCGATCTTCTGCAGTGTAATAAAAAGTGGCTTTACTAGAATCGCCTTGAAATTCAATATCTGAAATTTTCATTTGAAGCTTCAAGTCTATCGCATATTGCCGTGCTTTAACTTTCATAGGCTCCTCCTTATCTCTCGCTGCAGACCAGATGTCTATATCTTTTTGGGAGGCCTTGCGGTAAATTTTTAAAACCTCTTCTTTTTTAGGGTTAATTTTTTTTCGTTTCATCTGTACCCTAACGAGTTCTCCCGTTAAAGTTACCATGCCAATATCATGTCCAGATTGCGCTTGGGTGGCAACAATATCTCCAATACTTAAAGTAAGATTATTGGTGTTTTTATAATATTGTTTTCTTCCGTTTTTAAAACGAACTTCAACGAAATCGAAAGGGGTTTCGCCGTTAGGAAGAGACATGTTTGCTAACCAATCAAAAACGGTTAGTTTGTTACAGCTGTCTGTACCACAAGTCCCATTATTTTTGCAACCTTTTGGTTGACCGTCTTTACCTGTTGAGCAACTTGCACAAGCCATATTTTTTGTTATATATTGATTCTATTCGCTTGGCGATAGAAGGCGATTAATAAATGTTTTAGATTCTAATAGTCTATATTAAAGTAAAATCTAATTCGTAAATATACTATTATTATCATTACTTAAAAAACTAAGAATAGAATTCAACAGGGCTAATACATTGAATTTTTTAAACACTAATAATCAGTTGTTTAGGTTTTTGTGATCTGGTTTTTTAGTAAGCGAAACCCAGTTAACCTATTGATAATCAGTTCAAATTATTTTTAATGCATTTCACTCCAAATATTCATCTGCAAAAGCGATTATTGTTTTTTAAGCGTTTCGAATATGTTTCTTAAATCTTTCTTATAAGGCAAATGATCGGCTCTACCTTTTTTAAAAATATCGTTACTATTGCCTTGTCCTTTTCGCAATTCTTTCTGTTCTTCGTACGGTAAAGTAATTACGTCTTTACAATTTGTAGAGCAGCAATTGTCCATTTCTTTTTTACATGCTTCACATTGAATAAATAACAAATGGCAGGCAGCATTGGCACAATTTACGTGAGTGTCACAGGGGTTTCCGCATTGATGGCAGTTCGCAATAATATGATCGCTAATTTTCTCAGCCCTACGATCATCAAACACAAAATTCTTTCCAAGAAACTTATTTTCTAATTCTTTTTCTTTGACTTCTCTTGCATATTCAATAATGCCTCCTTCTAATTGGTACACATTTTTAAATCCTTTGTGTTTAAAATAAGCACTTGCCTTTTCACAACGAATCCCACCAGTACAGTACATTACCAACTTTTTATCTTCTTTGTGCGCTTTTAAATCGTTTTCAATAATATCTAAAGAACCCCTAAAGGTATCTACATTTGGCGTTATGGCATTTTTAAAATGGCCTATTTCACTTTCATAATGATTACGCATATCAACCAATACCGTATTCTCATCTTCAATAAGGGTATTAAATTTTTCTGCATTTACGTGAATGCCTTTATTAGTAACATCAAAACTAGCGTCTTCTAAACCATCGGCTACAATTTTATCACGTACTTTAATTTTTAATTTTAAAAACGACATATTATCCTGCTCTATGGCAATATTTAGACGAATATCTTTTAAAAAAGCAATAGTATCTAGGTGGTTTTTAAAAGCATTAAAACGATTGGAAGGAAGGGATAACTGTGCGTTAATTCCCTCTTTGGCTACGTAAATGCGTCCTAAAACATGATGCGCATTCCAAGTAAGAAATAAATGATCTCTTAATAATTGCGGATTACCAATTTTGGCATATTTATAAAAGGAGAGTGTTAAACGCTTTTCTGCTGCTTTCTTAATTAATTCTGCTCGTTCTTTGGCGCTTAATTTATTGTACAGTTGCATGCTATACTAATTTTTAAAGTTAAAGAATAATGCAAAAGTACAGCTTTTAAAAAAGATAATAAAAAAGCCCTTCTATATTTCAAGAAGGGCCTTTCATAGGTAGATTAACAATCTCATTATTAATTTTAAATAATCTTAAAAACAACAATGGTGTTAACCTTAATTAATTTATACAGCTACTATTTATTAATCAATTGTTTATTAGTCATAAGTATTTTGAACTCGAAACACCAAATGCTTTTATAATTACTTTTCATTTAAGTACATTATAGCTGTTTTTAGTACTTAATTTTAAATAATTAGAGCAAAAAAAGGAAAGGATTGTAATTATTTTCCATAGCATAATTATACCTCATTATACACTATAGACGCAAAATGTTCATAAAGGTTGCGTCATAAAATTGTAATACCTAAAAAGAAGTATTATTTTAGCCCAAATAAGTCATAGAAAACACGAATAAAATGAGTAATGAAAAAGAAGCAAAATTAAAAGCATTAAAACTAACACTTGATAAGCTAGACAAGGCCTATGGGAAAGGAACCGTAATGAAAATGAGTGATGCTGCAGTTATTGATGTGGAAGCTATTCCTTCAGGCTCATTAGGCTTAGATATCGCTCTAGGTGTTGGTGGTTACCCTAGAGGTAGAGTCATAGAAATATATGGACCAGAATCGTCTGGTAAAACGACCTTAACATTACATGCTATAGCTGAAGCACAAAAAGCAGGAGGTATTGCAGCTTTTATTGATGCTGAACACGCTTTTGATCGCTTTTATGCTGAAAAACTTGGGGTAGATATAGACAATCTAATTATCTCTCAACCTGACAATGGGGAGCAAGCTCTTGAAATTACAGATAATTTAATTCGTTCTGGCGCCATAGACATTGTCGTTGTCGATTCTGTGGCTGCATTAACACCCAAGAGTGAAATAGAAGGTGAAATGGGAGATTCTAAAATGGGATTGCACGCTAGGTTAATGTCTCAAGCTTTAAGGAAATTAACAGCTTCTATTAGTAAAACCAATTGTACTGTAATATTTATTAATCAATTGCGTGAAAAAATAGGGGTTATGTTTGGGAACCCTGAAACCACAACTGGAGGAAATGCCTTAAAATTCTATGCCTCTGTTCGCTTAGACATTAGGCGTTCTACACAAATAAAAAATACAGATGGTGAGGTTATGGGTAATAAAACCAGAGTAAAAGTGGTTAAAAATAAAGTAGCACCACCTTTTAGATTGGCCGAATTTGATATCATGTATGGAGAAGGCGTTAGTAAAGTAGGAGAAATATTAGACGTTGCTGTAGAAAAAGAAATTATTAAAAAAAGCGGCTCTTGGTTTAGTTACGATGAGACTAAATTAGGACAAGGTAGAGATGCGGTAAAGTCTATTATAAAAGATAATCCTGAGCTTTTCGAGGAATTAGAAGGTAAAATTAAAACAGAAATTGCTTTAGATTTGCAGCATTAAAATTTAGATTAAATGTCCAAATTATTGAGCAGGGCGAACGCATGCTTTTTATTTCTAAAATTTTGAGAGGTTTTTATTATTATAAACGCCCTTTAACCTTTGTCTAGTTTGTTTTTCTCAGTATAGGTAGAACATTTAACTTAAAACGGAAAAAAATTAAGCAATACGTGAAATTATTAGTAGCTTCCAAACCATATAAGTTATTGATTGACGGTGATATAGCTAATAAATCGCAAAACAAGTATTGTTTAACTCCACATCAGTCCTCTAAAATAGCCTTTTTAGCTTCTAAACGGAGGTAGAAAAGTGAGCGTTTGTCTGGAAATTATTATGCTTTTTTTATGTTTATACGCAACCTTTTAGTAACTTTTGCATCTAGAAGTTAAGTAGTTGTGTTTAAGAAGTTATAATTATGAAGTATTTTATTGCCCTTTTGGTTAGTTTAATCGTCCTATCATGTAGTAATGATGAGGTAGATCAAACGGCAATTTCCAATGAGTTTATACCAATTGAAGAGGTTTTTATTCCTAGTGAATTTCAATTAAATCAAAATCATCAAATCACTATAACTTACACAGAACCTACAACCTGTCATAAATTTAGTAATTTATTATTTGAAAAAGATATAGATGAAAATTCTAGGAGAGCTGTTGCCATTGCTACCAAGTCGGTTACTGAAGGAGTTCCATGTGATTCTATAAACAAAACGAGCGAGACGACTTTTAATTTGTTTGCCTCGCAAAGAGACTATTACTTATTTAGGTTTTGGCAAGGGAAAGATGACGACGGAAAAGATGTTTACTTAGAAATAGAAGTACCAGTTGTTAATTAATTTAAAAACAAGACTCTAATTTGAGTTTACATCAACTCATAGCTAAATGTAAGGATAATGATACTAAAGCACAAAGTGAACTATATAAACTCTTTTCGAGTAAATTATTCTCTCTGTGTTTAAAGTACTCAAGAAATTACGCAGAAGCAGAAGACAATCTGCAAGATGCTTTTATAACTATTTTCAATAAAATAGATCAATTTAAGCACAAAGGTTCTTTTGAAGGTTGGTTAAAACGCATTACGGTAAACACCGCATTACAGCGTTACAGGAATAAAGGAGTTTTTGATATTGTTAACGATGAAAATATTGAAGAACAAACAGTAGAAGTTAATGAAGATGATGACATCCCCATTAATTTTTTACTAGAAATTATACAAGAATTACCAGACCGTTATAGATTAGTTTTTAATTTATATGTGTTAGATGGGTATTCACATAACGATGTTGC
>CALDCO010000250.1 GCA_937937185.1 uncultured Flavobacteriaceae bacterium | reverse complement strand
TTTGCGATTCTAAAAGACAACGCACCTATAGATTTAAACACTCTTAAAGCCCAGTCTGGCTTAAGCAATAAAAAATGGGATAAAACCATTAAGGGTTTAACCAAACTTGGAGTAACAAAAGTGGTTAAAAATGATGAAGGTTTGTTTGTAGAGATGGTTTAATGCATTATGATTCCCGTTTTTTATCAAATATAAAATCTAAATATTTGGTATATAATTTGTAGTTCTCATTAATATATCTTAATTTAACTTTTTAATTCACCCCAAATTAATATAAAATGAAAAGATTACTCTCACTTTGTCTATTTGCATTAATAGTTACTTCTAATGTTCAAATTACAGACGCTCAAACTATAAATTCTATCAACGAGTCCTGCTTACAAAAAGCAAAAGAATTACAATCGAAAATTAAATTTAATGATGCTGTTCTCAAAAAAGTACAGCAAGCCTATGTTGAATATGATGGCAGAATTGCAAGTTTAAACAGTCTTGCAAAATCTAACCGAGGCAACCGTTTTGGAAATAAAAAACATTTACTTAAAATTAAACTTCAAAAAACGGTAAAGGCTGCTTTCGATAATGATGAAGTACTATTCGAGAAATATTTAGCGGTTACTAACCAGCATAATTATACTAAACTTGTAGAAAAACCAGAGCGTTCTAAAACGATTTCTTTAGTAGATAGAAACCCCACAAGAACTTCATCAAGATTACAAAGAACGCCTTCAAAAACAGTAATTTTAAAAGAAAAACGCCACTAACATAGCATAACATTAAACACCTTTTCAAGCAAAAACTTTATCGCAGGCTGCTATCGTTTCATCTAAATCTGCATAGCTTAGTGCGTCTGTAATAAACCATGTTTCGAAAGCACTTGGGGCAATATATATCCCATTGTTTAACATGCCATGAAAAAACGCCTTAAAGGTTTCATTATTCCCTTTTGCCGAGCTCTCAAAATCTACAACTGCTTCTTCAGTAAAATGTACAGAAATCATAGAGCCCACCCTATTTATGGTGTGTGTTATTTTTTTGTTTTCTAAAACTTTTGATAAGCCTTTATGTAAGTAGGCAGTTTTGTCTGCCAAGCGCTGAAACACTCCAGCATCTTCATTTAAAGCTTTTAACATCGCCAAGCCTGCGGCCATCGCTAATGGATTACCACTTAAGGTTCCTGCTTGATAAACAGGCCCTAAAGGCGCCAAATAATTCATAATTTCTTCCCGAGCAGCAAAAGCACCAACAGGCAATCCGCCACCAATTACTTTTCCAAAGCAAACAATATCTGCATTGATCCCTAATAATTCTTGAACCCCTCCTTTTGCTAAACGAAAACCTGTCATTACTTCATCAAAAACAAGGAGTATATTATGGGTATCACACAAAATTCTTAAGCCTTCTAAAAACCCTTTCTTTGGTGGAATACAACCCATATTTCCTGCGACAGGCTCAATGATTACACATGCAATTTCATTAAGGTTGGCCTCTACAATGCGTTTTACATTTTCTAAATCATTATACCTTGCTAAAAGCGTATCCTTTGCAGTTCCAGAGGTTACTCCAGGACTATTAGGCGTTCCAAAAGTACTCGCCCCACTACCCGCCTGTATTAAGAAAGAATCACTATGCCCATGATAACAGCCAGCAAATTTTATAATTTTATCTTTTTTTGTAAAGCCTCTAGCTAATCGTACGGCGCTCATACAAGCTTCGGTACCAGAATTCACAAACCGTATTTTATCAATATTTGGGACCATAGCCACCGCCAATGCTGCTATTTCAGTTTCTATATGGGTAGGCATTCCAAAGGAGGTGCCTTTTTTTGCCTTATTAATTACAGCCGTAACTACTGGAGGATAGGCATGCCCCAAAACCATAGGACCCCAAGAGTTTATATAATCGATAAGTTTATTTCCATCTTCATCGTATAAATAAGCGCCTTTGGCTTCTTGAACAAAAATTGGAGTCCCACCAACCGCTTTAAAAGCTCTAACTGGTGAATTCACCCCTCCGGGGATCACTTTTTCTGCAGCTTTAAATAATTGGCTACTACGTTTATAAATCATTAATTTAATCTTTAGGAAGTGGTTTAACAAATAAAACCTGGCCCACAAACAGCGTATCGTTCTCTAAACTGTTAAGCGATTTAAGCTCTTCTATCGATATTTTATATTGTTTAGAAAGGGAATATAAAGTGTCACCTGCGCCAACAGTGTGTTTGTCATTTCCATTTGAATTTTTACCTAATACTTCAGAATCAAAACGGTATAATTGATAACGCTCTATGAGGCTTACTAGTTTTTGAGGGTATTTTCGATCGGTTGCATAACCGGCGGCTCTTAGTTCTTTTGCCCAGCCTTTATAGTCGTCTTTTTGTAAAAGGAATAATTTTGAATAGCGTTTACGTTCCTTTAAAAATAGTGAGTGATCCCTGAATGAATATTTAGAATTTTTATACTTTCTAAAACATTCTTGGGCTTTATCATCATCATGATAAATTCTACCACCTTTCCATGCAGAATGGCATTTTATTCCAAAATGATTATTAGCTTCAGTAGATAAACGCCCCTTTCCTGATCCCGATTCTAAAATTCCTTGAGCTAAAGTAATACTAGCTGGCACCCCGTAATTGCGCATTTCATCTTGAGCAATATCACTATAAATAGCAATATATTCCTCGGTAGAATTGGCATATACTTCAGGAGTGTCTTTAATGGTTACTTCGGTTGGTTCATTATTTTCTTTAGCGTTCTTCTTTTTGTTTTCAACCGAAACCGTATTGGTTTTAGGTTTTTTAGTTACTATTTTTTTAGAGGTTCCGCAGCTTAATACAATAAGAGACATCAAAAAAATAATACTACCTTTAACTGTTTGCCTATGCTTTATCATTTCATCACTATTTACTAATCTTTTAAAATTAATTCTACATATTGTAAAATTATAACACTAAACTATTATGTTCATTCTATTATTGGTAATCCTTTCTTTATCAATAATTTATTCATTCCTTTTATGCCTTGTAAACCACCTGTATGAATAACTAATACCTTCGATCCATTCTTAAAAAAACCCTGTTTAATTAAATCGAAAATACCATACATCATTTTGCCTGTGTAAATAGGATCGAGCTGAATGTTTTGTTCATTTTTAAATTTATTAATGAACTTTATTAGGTCCTCGTTCACTTTAGCATAGCCTCCAAAATGATAATCAGAATTTAATGTCCAATTTGTTTTCGAAACAAATTTACTAATATCTTCTTGTAAAAAATCACCTTTTAATGCTGAAAAACCAAAAACTTGTTGACTAGGTTTTGAACAATTTATTAATCCTGCTAAAGTACCACCAGTCCCAACGGAGCAACAAATATAGTTGAATTTTTCATCTGCTTTATTTAATATTTCTTCGCAACCTTTAATAGCATTTGCATTGGTTCCGCCCTCTGGTATTCTGTAAAATGAACCAAATTCTTCCTTTAAAGATTTTAAAAAATTAAGGTCATTTTTTTTTCTGTAGGCTATTCTACTCACAAATTTAAAGCGCATGCCACAAGATTGGGCATAGTTTAAAGTCTCATTTTCTTGGACCTTTGTTAATAATTCCTCTCCTCGTATGACACCTATCGTTTTAAAACCGTATGCTTTTCCTGCTTTAGCTGTAGCTGCAATATGGTTAGAAAACGCACCCCCAAAAGTTAAAAGAGTAGAGTAACCTAGGGACTTTGCTGTAACCATGTTGTACTTTAATTTCCTGTACTTATTCCCCGATAATATAGGGTGTATCTGGTCTTCGCGTTTAATATATAAATCGACTAAATTGCTATATTGATGGACCACTCTTTCATTTACCGAGTTACTCAATTTAAACCCCGTATTAGCATCCATGAACTCTTTGTTGGTTGTTAAATAAATTGTATTTCATTGTTAAAGTAGTGCCAATTCCCTATTGTGACCTTATATCATTTCTATGTGTATTTCAAAAACTGCCATAAAGCTCTTGATTTAAGATAATCAAGATTTTTTTCATTAGTATAGGCTTCTCGTTCAAAAGAGATATTTTTATAAGCCAAATGCCAGGTTTTATAATAAAAAAACCTAACTATAAATTCTACAACATACCATAAATAAAAAGGTATGATTAATAATTCTATTTGCTGTCTCAAATGAATACGCTCATGATTTACCAAAATTTTGTCTTTAGCTAGAGCTTTTTGTTTTAAGAAAACAAAAGGATAAATAGTTATTCCTGTATAGCCTTTCGGAACTAAATATTTAGAGAATACAATCATCTGCTTATTTTAAGACCAAAATGAAAAAGGCACATTTTTATAGTGTTAGTTTAAGTGTAAAATGGTATTATACTATCTTTGCAAGATATGAAGAAAATAATTCCTATTGAAGCGGGTGATTTTTACCTCACTCCCGAGGGTTATAGATGTTTTACAGAACAGTACCACTTAAAAAGAGGGTATTGTTGCGAAAGTGGTTGTAGACATTGCCCTTATGGGTTTGACAAAAAAACAAACAGTATAAAAAAGAAATCCTAACTTTTTTTGACCCCAACTTATTTTTCTTTAACTTCTTCACTATAAAATCTCAGATTCACATAAAATTAACAGCCTTTTATAATAATATTATTACCATTCCTATCTAAATAGTGTTTTAAACGCCGTGTTTGTTGGGTATTTGGTATGGTTATTGATATATTTAATTGAAGTGATAGATTGTAATAACTTAAAGATAAATAGCAATGATAAAATTTATAAAAACAACTGCTTTATTATTACTCGTGGTAATAATAACTTCATGTAACTCGGTTAGAGTGGTCTCAGACTATGATAAAAATGCCAGTTTCAATAACTATAAAACGTTTGCTTTTTTTAAAACAGGAATTGATAAAGCAGAAATTAGTGATTTAGATAAACGCAGAATTTTACGTGCCATAGAAACCGAATTAATGGCTAAAGGCTTTACCAAATCTGATAACCCCGATCTTCTCGTAAGTATTTTTACCAAATCTAGTGAACGCATTAATGTGTTTAATAATGGTTTTGGTCCTGGCTTTGGTTGGGGATGGGGCTGGGGTTGGAGTCCTTTTTTATGGAATAATTTTAACACCACAAGTGTGTCTCGCTCAAGTGAAGGCAGTTTGTACATTGATTTGATAGATGCTAAGAAGAAAGAACTAGTGTGGCAAGGTACAGGCTCTGGTTATTTAGTGACCCGAAATATGGAGAAAAAAGAAGCCCGCATTAAGGAGTTTGTTACCAACATTATGGAAAAATACCCTCCTGGAATGGGTGGAAAATAGAATTTAGAGGCTTACTAAGTAGCCTCTTTTTTATTCGCAAATAACAATTAGTCTATTTTTATTTGCGGTAAAGTTACCTCTGGTTCTGGAGGAATTCGTTTTGCTAAAAAAAGTATTTGTCCTAAATGACTTGATTGGTGTTCCATAACATGAAACCAACAATATTCATTGGTCAAACCATAACTGGGCTGTATTTCTTCAAACCATTTATCATCTCGTTTCTTTAATTCAGCTATGGTCTTTAATCTAACTTTATTATATATATCTAAATAGTACTCTACGTCATGACCTTTAAAATCTTCTCTTGCTTTTGCACCTAAATTTAATGCAACATCCCATTTCTTTTTTTCTTCTTCATTAAAACCTCTACCTTCAAATGTAAAAACTTGATAATAGGCTTCAGCAGCAGCCAAATGCATAATTAAGGCCCCTATTCTATTTGCTTTTTCATCATGTAAATAATCGATTTCATACTTAGACATGTTTTTCACTTTACTTTCTACCCTGTTTTTTAAATCTTCAAGCATAGAAATCATATTACCAATTTGCAGAGAAACACCTTCTATATTACCTATAGAATTAATCTCTTCTTCAATGCCATTCCCTTCTATTAATAATGCCGAAGTGCCCTCCACAGAATCTGGAGTTGAAATGACATTATATTCTTCCACTTTTACAATTTTTCCTTTAGAAATTCCTTGAGACCATTTAGGAATTGTACTATTCGAAACTGTCTTTTCAAAACTGGCATTATCAATCGCAATTTCTTCTAAATCTCCTTTATTGTCTTCAATAAACAACTTAAAATTATCAAAATAAAATTTGCCATTCATCAAACAAATTCCGCCAAAATTCAATGTTTTAGAATTAGAATTAATCGTTCCTTCAACACTATAAGAGGCCCATTTATTGGATTTAACAGGTCGATCTCTCATGTTATCAAAAAAACCTGTTTCGTCATCTTTATTATCCACTCTTGCCCATATCCCAGCCCAAGCTTTTTCATCTTCTGTTTCTACTTTAATAGAAGCAGTGACTTTAAATTTCTTTTCCTTTTCAGAAACAATATCTAACCTTTGAGTAAATGATGTCCAATCTCTTGAAATCGTTTTAACATCTTGCGCTTTAGCATTTAAAAAAACCATAAATAACAAAATTAATACTCCTACTTTTTTCATTTTGATTTATTTTATCGATTGGACTTACTATTGATTAAAAACTTAATCGATCTTTAAAAATATAAGACTACCGTTTAATGATTTGTAACCAAATCGTTGTTTGTTTATAAAAGAGCCATAAAAACTATTAGCAAATTATAATAACAAAAAAACTAATGATGTATGACTTTCAAACAAATTACGGCAAATTATTAGAAGTATTAAAGGATTAAGTATTAAATCAGAATTTATATTTAGCTCCAGGATATCGAGCTTTCAACAGTAATAAAATGCATTTTACTGGACAATAAGGGTTATTTGTTTAATGAGTAAGCGACTTAAGAATAACCTATAGAGGTAAGCCATTTGTTTTTTAGCAGTTTTAATCATTTTTCGAGGTATTTTGGTATAAAATAAGTATCTTTATATTACCTAAGTCTATAAATTAAACATGAGAGCCTCAATGTTACATTCGATTTTTATTAATCGGAATAGAATATATTTATTCTTATTCTTTGCTTTCCTAGTATTATTTTTCTCTTGCGCGTCTAAATTAAAAGGATCTAATCACCTCCCCAAAAGCGAATTAGAGCAACGTCAAATTATAAATACAACCACAAAAACTGTTTCGAGTGATAAAATTATATTTCTAAATTACTCGATCTCCAAGAAAGAAAATGGCACTAAAAAAATTGAATTTATTAGCAAGATTCTTACCGATGGAAAAATCAAAAAAAACAGCAATAAATTTATAAGTAAAGGAAATGTTGGTGATTTGCAATGCGTCCAAATGAATCATTTAAATAAGCCTTTAAAAAGTGTGATTCTAAAAAACCCTTTATCTAAAATTATAGAATATGTAAATGAGGCTAATGTTTTAGAAAAAAGAAAAATTGAAACTCAAGAGAGTCCTTTCGCTATAAGACTTCAACTCGAACCTGAAACGAAATTTATTATTATTAATGAGATTACAGCTCCCAATAAAAAAATAAATGCGCTTATAACAACAAAAATTTATTAATAATGAAGCCCCTTTTAATCATCCTACTATTTCTTTTAAATTTCCATTTCATAGAAGCCCAAACCTTTGATATAGAAACTATAAAATTTTCTGGTAATGACGAAAAACGCATTAACCTTGTTATCCTAAGTGAAGGTTATCAAACTCATGAATTAGATCAATTTGTAATCGATGCAACAAGTTTTACAAACGATCTATTTAGTCAATCTCCATTTCTAGAATACACCAACTATTTTAATGTTTATGCGATTAAAGTACCTTCTACAGAGAGTGGTGCCGATCACCCAGGAAATGGATCTGGTGAACCATCACCCCCAGTTCCTGTAAGTGATGTAGATACCTATTTTAATGCGACTTATGATGGTTTTGGCTTTCATAGATTACTCTATGCGCAAGACTATGCGGCAATAAATACAGTTTTGGCTAATAATTTCCCCACATACGACCAAGCACTGCTATTGGCCAATTCACCGTATTATGGCGGAAGTGGTGGCGAATTTCCTATTTCTTCAACGGGAACATCGGCCAACGAGATTTCTATTCATGAAATTGGACATTCTTTTGCCGATTTAAAAGATGAATATTACCCTGGTGATGTACTAGCTGCAGAAGCTATAAATATGACACAAGAAACAGATCCTGCATTAGTGAAATGGAAAAATTGGTTGGGCACCGATGGTATTGGAATATACCAATACTGTGGTTCTGGAAGTTGCGCGTCTTGGTATAGACCGCACCAAAATTGTAAAATGCAATTTTTAGGCGTGCCCTTTTGTGCCGTTTGTAAAGAAGGTATTATTGAAAAAATACATTCGCTAGTTTCTCCTATAGACTCATTTACTCCAATAAGCACACTTATAGATAACCCTGCGTTTCCGCTTGAATTTCAATTAAACTTAATTCCTCCAACGCCCAACACTTTAGAACGCACTTGGACATTAAACAGCATGGCTTTGGCTTCTAATGTAGATCAAGTAAACCTTTTAGATACCGATTTAAATACAGGCACAAATACTTTAGTGGCTAGGGTTAATGATGATTCCGATTTATTGCGGATCGATAACCATGAAACCCTACATGCCTATACGGTGTCTTGGACCATAAATAAAAACACATTAGGTGTAAACGGCATTTCTAGCGAAACTAATGATTTTAATATTTCTATATATCCAAATCCGTCACACTCCACTATTACTGTTAAATATGAGAGTACTCATCCTACATCGCTTAAAGCTGAGATGACAAGTTTAGACGGAAAAAAATTAAAATCTGTGACACTTTCGCAAGAAAATAATATAGACATTAGTGGGTTTAGTCAGGGTGTTTACCTAATACATTTTTACAATAACGCGGTACTGTTAGCGACAAAAAAAATCGTTAAAAATTAAGTTCATTTATTTTTAGGAGGGAAATTCTTAAAGACTTTCTCTACCAGCATTTGCAAGACAGCTTCTCTTTTCTCTGGTTTGGCATTAGGATTATAAGTACTCTCACTTTTGGCCTGCCAGAATAAACCATTTTTAGTGCCGTCCACAAAATCTATAGTAATTTGCCTTGCTATTTTAGTATTCGCTATGGGAATTCCTACAGAAAGACCTCCACCAACATTACCACCTCCCCCTCCTAATCCAACACCAACCGTATTTTGGGCTTGCTCCGTATATTCAATACTATTTATATCGATTAAAAAATCTGGAGTTTGGGAGGCGCTTAAACCCAAAGTATTGAGTTTGGTCTCTATGGCAGAAATAAGTCGCTTGGTATCTAATTCGCTTAACCCAGTTTCCATATCGTCATAAAACCCATAGGTTTTATATTCAGAAAAATTGGTCGTTTTTTCATAGTCGTGGTTTACATATACAGAGGCGCATGATGTCATAAATAAGCAAAGCGTAATGAATTTTAATGCTTTCATTTTAGTCCTTTTGATTTGATTTAGTACGTAAGATCAAAAATCATTCCCAATTATATTGTTCATAAATAGAAAATCTATAATTCCTATAATGTAGTATTACTTAACCACTATTTTCTTGGTAGTTTTTCCTTTATTAGTATGTATTTCTACAAAATAATTTCCTTTTGATAAATGATTAGTAGAAATAACTTTACTATCTGCGGTCATTACTTTTTGTCCTGTATTATTATACAAGATTATTTTTTCTAACAATAGATCGTCTTTTAATTCAATAGTAAATTCACTATTTGTAGGGTTGGGAAATAAACTAAACTCAGATAATACATATTCATTGGCGGAAAGTATAGAAGACAAATCAAAAAAGCGAACATAACCTGTTCGAATACTTCTTTTATTAGTTCTTAACAGATAATCGTGTGGTGCACCAATAGCAACAATGCTTCCATCTGAAGATAAAGAAACACTAGCCCCTAAAAGATCTTCATTATTATCTCCTTTAATGTCAATACCTCTTTGTATCCACTCATCATTTACATTTTGATATATTTTTGCAAACCCTCTATTAAAACTACTTCCCGTATCTTCTGGGGCGCCCACTGCCAAGACACTTCCATCTGCAGATAGAGAAACACTATCTCCAAAGTGACTAATTGATGGCGCCAGAATATCATTTCCTATTTGAACCCAATTGTCACTAGTATATTTACATACACGAACATATGCTTGATCAAAAGTAAATCTTGAACTTGCTCCCATGGCTATAATATCTCCGTCCGACGAAAGGGAAACACTACTACCTAATTTATTACCTACAGGATCACCTTTAATGTCTTCTCCTAATTGAACCCAATTATTATCTATATTTTTATATACTCTTACTAAACCTGCTCTAAGTCCGGAATCACTATTATCTGGCACACCAATAGCAACAATGGAGGCGTCTGAAGACATCGATACACTACTTCCAAATAAATCATTCCCAATATCTCCATTTAAATCATTTCCTATTTGCTCCCAATCATTGTTATTGTATCTAAAAACACGCACTTTTCCACTATCATTATCATCATTATTATCACCACGAGTCCCTATTGAAATTATATTGCCACTAGAAGATAACGCAATGCAATCATTAGACGTGGTTGCAAATGCATCTCCCGAAATACTACTTCCCATTTGAGACCAATTATCATTCACATTTTTATAAATACTCACATAACCAGTCATTCCATTACAGTCATTAGCGGCTACAGCTACTATATCACCATTTTCAGATAGTGAAACACCAATACCAAAACTGTCTCCTTCTTTATAAATATCATCTCCTATCTGAAGCCATTCACCTTCTACATTCTTATAAACCTCTACTCTGCTTTTATATTCAAATCCTTTTTCAGGAGCACCAATCGCTATAATTTTGCCATTTGAGGACAAAGAAATACTTTGACCAAATTTATTCTGTCCCTGTTCTTCAATATCTTCAAAGATTTGTATTTGAGAAAAACTAAACAAAGGGAACAATATGAAGAGTAAATATTTTTTCATGGCTTAATTTTTTTTAAAATCGTTTCTCAATATAGAAATACTAACAACATAAAATACAAAAAAACAACTAGTTTTATAAAACCAGACGATTATTTTTAATTCAACATGTCCCAAAGTACATCTTTTAACTCGGTAATCCCTTGTTGTGCTACCGAAGAAATAAAAACATAAGGAATTGGTAATTCATTATCTAATTCGACCTTAAGCTCGGCTTTTAATTCATCATCTAACAAATCGCATTTAGAAATGGCTATCATGCGATCTTTGTCTAACATTTCGGGGTTGTAACGCTTTAATTCATCTAATAAAATATCGTATTGTTTCTTAATATCTGGTGCATCGGCGGGAATTAGAAATAAGAGTAACGAATTGCGTTCTATATGCCTTAAAAAGTAATACCCTAGCCCCTTCCCTTCTGCAGCCCCTTCAATAATCCCTGGGATATCCGCCATTACAAAGGTTTGATAATCGCGATAGTCTACAATTCCTAAATTAGGTTTCAAGGTTGTAAACTCATAGTCGGCTATTTTTGGTTTAGCGGCAGTCATCACCGATAACAAAGTAGATTTTCCGGCATTAGGAAAGCCCACCAATCCCACATCGGCCAGTACTTTAAGCTCTAAAGTAATGTCTTTTTCATCTAAGGGCATGCCTGGCTGTGCATAACGCGGAGTTTGATTTGTAGCCGTTTTAAAATGCCAATTTCCACGACCACCCATACCGCCTTTGGCTATAATTTTCTCTTCTCCTGCTTCAGTGATTTCGAAAAGTATAGTATTAGTTTCTGTATCTCTTATTACCGTACCCAGAGGCACCTCAATATAAACATCTTCACCATCTGCTCCAGAACTCCTTCCTTTACTTCCATGCCCACCATGACCTGCTTTGAAATGCCTTTTATATTTAAGATGTAATAATGTCCATAGGTTCGCATTGCCTCTAATAATAACATGACCTCCACGACCTCCATCGCCACCATCTGGGCCGCCTTTAGTAATGTATTTTTCTCGATGTAAGTGTACAGATCCTTTGCCGCCGTTTCCAGAAGACACATGCATTTTAACGTAGTCTACGAAATTTCCTTCTGTCATGGTTTGAGTTTAAAGTGAGGGGTTTAACGTTTTCCGTCTCAAACGTATTACTTCTACATTGGTATAAAATTACGAGTAGAACCCCTTACTATTACATTAAAATTTATAAGGTATCTATAACGGTATTTAGTCGTTTGGTAATCGTTTCAATATCACCAATCCCATTAACCCCAAAGTACTTGTTTTGGGCATTATAATACTCTTTTAAAATAGCTGTTTTAGAATAGTATTCTTTAATTCTATTTCTAATAATAGACTCGTCTGCATCATCTGGTCTGCCACTGGTTTTTCCTCTTTCTAACAAACGTTCTACCAAAACCTCATCTTCCACTTCCAAAGCAACCATAGCATTAATTTGCGAATCCTTATCGTTCATTAATTTATCTAAAGCGTCTGCTTGGGCATTGGTACGAGGAAAACCATCAAAAATAAAGCCTTTAGCGTCAGTATTTTTTTCTACTTCAGCTTCAAGCATGTCTATAGTGACTTGGTCTGGAACTAACTCGCCTTTATCTATATACGATTTTGCTAAATTTCCTAAAGCCGTTTCATTTTTTATATTATATCTAAACACATCTCCAGTAGAAATGTGTACCAAATTATATTTTTCCTTTAAGAAATTAGCCTGTGTTCCTTTACCAGCGCCTGGTGGTCCAAATAGCACTATATTCGTCATGTATTGTGTTGTTTTTATTTGATATACTTCGGGCAAGTCTCTTCCCAAACCATTATAATCTAAACCATACCCTATAATAAATTTATCAGGAATTTCTATTCCTACATAGTGTAATTTATAATCTTTTCTATAAGCTTCAGGCTTATGAAATAAGGTGGCAATTTTTAAATCTTTTACGTTTTCATTCTCAAAAATACGATGGATCTCACTTAAGGTATTTCCGGTATCAATAATATCTTCAAGAATAATAACCACCCGACCCGTAAGATCTTGGGTTAAGCCAATTAAGCGCTGAATGTCTTCGGTAGATTTCACGCCTTCATAAGACGCTAGCTTTATAAAAGTAACTTCACAGGGTTTAGGATACTTCTTAACAAAATCGCTAACCAACATAAATGAGCCATTTAAAATACCTACAAAAACAGGGACTTCATCTTTTAAGTCTGCGACTAAATTAGCAACCATTTTATTTAATGCCTCGTCTATTTTTTGGGCAGAAATAAACGGTTTAAAGTATTTATCATGAATTTGAATCACAGCGATTAACGAATTTTAAAGTGCCAAAGATAATCATTTTGAGGCTCCTAAACGGCATTCTATTTTAGATAGTTTTGCTTTTAATTTTTTTGCTTGAATTACATTCGTATTTTTGCGCAACACGAGCGTAAAAATTGCATGATGAACTACTTTTCTTCAAATTTTAAATTGGGTATTTTAGGTGGCGGACAGCTAGGAAAAATGCTACTTTACACCACTAGAAAGTTTGACATTCAAACGGTTGTTTTAGATCCAAATAAAGACGCGCCATCTCGCCTTGCTTGTAATGTATTTGTACAAGGAGATTTAATGGATTTTAATACCGTTTTTAATTTTGGAAAAAAGGTAGATGTACTCACTATTGAAATAGAAAATGTTAACGTAGAAGCTTTAGAAGCTTTAGAAAAAGAAGGTGTAAAAGTATATCCGCAGTCCAAAATGCTTAAAACGATTCAAAATAAAGCCCTTCAAAAATTGTTTTATATAAATAACCATTTACCAACGGCAGCATTTTCTCGTTTTGCTTTTGCCTCAGAAATTAAAAAAGCCATCGCTCTGGGCAATTTAACTTTCCCTTTTGTATGGAAAAGTGCACAATTTGGTTATGATGGTAATGGTGTTAAAATTGTAAGAACTGAAAACGATTTAAAAGACTTACCAGAAGGCGAATGTATTACTGAAGAGCTTGTTCCTTTTAAAAAGGAACTTGCCGTTATTGTAGCTAGAAGTGTTTCTGGAGAAATTAAAACTTATCCTGTTGTTGAAATGGAATTTCATCCTGAAGCCAATCAAGTAGAATATGTTATATGCCCCGCTAGAATCTCAGCTGAAATTGCTAAAAAGGCTGAATTAATTGCGCTTAAAACAGCGAATGCTTTTAACCACATAGGGCTATTAGCTGTAGAGCTATTTCAAACACAAAATGACGACATTATTATCAATGAAGTCGCACCTAGACCCCATAATTCTGGACATCAAACAATTGAAGCCAGTTATACTTCCCAGTTCGAGCAGCACCTTCGTGCCATTTTGAATTTACCTTTAGGTGATACGAACAATAAAACTAATGGCGTTATGGTTAATTTAGTAGGCGCAGAAGGCTTTAATGGAAATGTGGTTTATAATAATATTGAAGAAATACTAAAAATGTCTGGTGTTACGCCACATATCTACGGAAAAAAACAAACCCGCCCTTACAGAAAAATGGGGCATGTTACCATTGTGAATAACGATTTAGCAGAAGCAAGAAAAATAGCTGAAGCGGTTAAGAATACCATTAAAGTAGTTAGTACTTAGGATTAGGAAAATTAAAAAAATGTAAGCATAACCATCCTAAATAACTTAATAGGTTAAGGATTTAAAATTTATATATGAAAGTAGGCGTAATAATGGGAAGCAATAGTGATCTTCCAATCATGCAGCACGCAATTGATATTCTAAAAAGTTTTGATATTGAAGTGGAAGTAGATATTGTCTCTGCGCATCGAACACCTGAAAAATTATTTAATTATGGGTTAAATGCACATAAGAGGGGGATTGTGGTAATTATAGCAGGAGCCGGAGGTGCTGCACATTTACCTGGAATGGTAGCGTCCTTATCTCCTTTACCAGTAATTGGCGTTCCTGTAAAAAGTAGAAACTCCATAGATGGCTGGGACTCTGTACTTTCTATACTGCAAATGCCAGGAGGTGTCCCAGTTGCAACTGTGGCTTTAGATGGGGCTCTAAATGCGGGTATTCTGGCTGCCCAAATTATTGGAGCTCAAAACGAAAGTGTTTTGAATAAAATAATTGATTACAAAAAAAGCCTAAAACTAAAAGTAGAAAAAGCTGCTAAATCGCTAAATAAATGAGGTTTAACAAAAAAAGCCTCGAAAATCGAGGCTTTTAATCGCTATTAATCTTTTATATATATGAAGTTAATCACACATCAAAAAAACTTACTTTAAAAGTTCTTGAATTTAATTTTAAATCAAACATTCTGAAATCATTTTTTTTACAAAAATAGATGAAAGGTAAAAAAAACAGACGAAATACATTGTTAGAAACAAAAAAAAGCCTCAAAAATATATTTTAAGGCTTTTTATCGCTATTAATCAATAATTTCTTTTGGATGTGAGTAACCAGCTCACGAGAAAAAATCTGCTGTAAATAAATAAAATATAAAATACACCTACAACAATTTCATGTTATTTAACATTTTAATGCTAATAAAATAATGAACATACTTATAAAACCATTTCAAACTAAATACAATACTGCGCCTTTTTCGAAAGTAGAAAACCAATATTTCGTCCCTGCTTTTAAAGAGCTTATCGCAAATACAAAAGCTGAAATCGATACTATAGTTAATAATCAGGAAGCCCCGAACTATGAAAATACCATTGAAGCCCTAGAATATTCAGGACAACAATTAGACCGAGTAAGCAGTTTGTTTTTTAACTTAAATGCTGCTGAAACCAATGAAGAAATTCAAAAAATCGCTCAAGAAATTTCGCCACTTTTATCTGAATTTAGTAACGATATTACCTTAAATGAAGGGCTTTTTAAAAGAGTAAAAGCAGTATATGATAAAAAAGAGTCGCTTCAACTTAATACAGAACAAGAAACGCTTCTTAACAAAAAATACAAAAGTTTCTCACGAAACGGAGCCAATTTACCTGAAGACAAAAAACAAAGGTTAAGAAGCATTGATAAAAATTTAGCCCAACTAAAATTAAAATTTGGAGAAAACGTTTTAGCCGAAACCAATAATTATGAATTGCACGTCGCTAATGAGACAGATCTTGATGGATTGCCAGAAGGTGCAAAAGAAGCAGCTAAGCAGTTGGCGCAAAGCAAAGATAAAAAGGGTTATGTTTTTACCTTAGATTATCCTAGCTACATTCCTTTTATGAAATATGCTAAAAATCGTAAGCTAAGAAAAGAGCTCGCTCTGGCTTTTGGATCTAAAGGATTTCAAAATAATGCTTACGATAATCAATCCAACTTGTTACAAATTGCAAAGCTGCGCTACGAGCGCGCAAACTTATTGGGTTATAAAACGCATGCGCATTTTGTCTTAGAAGAACGTATGGCAGAAACACCAGAAAAAGTAAATAATTTTTTAAATGAATTGCTGGCAAAAGCCAAACCTGCTGCGCAAAATGAATTTAAAGCACTACAACAGTTTGCAAACGAATTAGATGGTATAGCCCAATTAGAAAAATGGGATGCCGCCTATTACTCTGAAAAACTAAAACAGCAACGCTTTAGCCTAGATGACGAAAAGCTCAAACCTTATTTTAAATTAGAGTACGCTATTGACGGTGCATTTACTGTCGCTAAAAAACTATTCGGATTAAATTTTGAAGAAATAAATACGATAGACAAATACCACGAAGAGGTATTAACTTATAAAGTTACCGATAGTGAAGGCGAGTTAGTGTCGCTATTTTATGCCGATTTTTTTCCTAGACCAGGAAAAAGAGGTGGCGCGTGGATGACCTCATACAAG
>CALDCO010000249.1 GCA_937937185.1 uncultured Flavobacteriaceae bacterium | reverse complement strand
CCCAAAGCGCCTGTATTTAATAGCACCAGTTTTTAAATAAGATTCATTAAAAACCACATCGCCTTCTATATACCCGTTATGAAAAGAGTGCCCCACATCTAAACTATCTGCAGTTTCTTTATCGAATTCTGGTTGTTTTAGACCGTACCAGTTATAGGTTTCAAACTGAAACCCGCCATTGGCTTCCCATGTTAAATCACTTAAACGCTTTTTATAACTTAAATTTATTTTTGAATCTGAAAAACTCGTATTCGTTAGTGCCTCATCTATTCCATTTTGAGAGGAATGATGCCCTATATAAGCACTAATGCTTTCATCTCTTTCTAGGTTATGATTTAAATAGGCTTCTCCTAAAATGGTTAAATAACTGCCTGCTCCTAGACTTGCAAAATTATCGAATAAGGTTAGCTTTTCTGCTTTATCTACAACTGCTGCCTCGCCTTTTGCAGGAGTAAATGTAGAAGCCACAGGGAAAGAAAAAATATTATACTTTATCTTTTTTTTTGTCGCCGTTTCATCGTCATCTAAGGTAGGGGTTTCTTTCACCTTAAATGCGTCAGAAATAGTCGGTGTGTATGGCTTTACCACATCAATAACATCAGTTTTCAAGGTATCACTTTTGCGTTCTTGAGCAAAAATTAATACGGCAAATAATAATGTTATTAATACTGATATCTGCCTTTTTTTATTGAACATAAACTTTAGTTTCGATTTGATGATTTTACTTAGAATTAGTCTGGTGAGTCATTTACTTTAGAGCTTTAGTCTCATTAATTTTCTGGTTGTACCGATGAGTTTGTTTTAGACTGTTCTGTTTTTATCATTTTTAAAACGTCTTTAGCCTCAGAAACAACCTCCTTAAAAGAAGAAAAATTCTTAATGACACTTTCTAAAATATAAGTGGCTTGAAAGGCATCACCTAAACTATTAAAATTTTTAGCCATAATGACTAAGCCTTTGGCACCATAATATTTATATCCTGAATAGTCTTTTGCTAGCCGTTGCGTTATTTTATTAGACCCTTTATAATCCTTTGCTTTATTTTTAAAATAAGCATTGTAATATAAGGCTTCAGCTGCCGCTTCTCCTGTCGCGTTTGCTTCTACAATTTCATAAGCGTTTTTAGCTTTTTTCTCATCGGCTTTTAACATAGCAGATCTTGCTATAATTAAATAAGCATCTGTTTTTATTTTATTATCTAAATTGGTATTTGCAACTATTTTCTCGGCATAGTCTTCTGCTTCATCATACTGCTTTAACTGATAATACGCTTGCATTAAATTAGATTGCGCAAAGCGTGTGTTTTGGGGGAAATTAGCCTCTTCCTCCAAGCGCTTAAGAAAGGGAATAACAGCCTCCCAATTCTTTTTTTCTAACGCTATTTGCGATAGACGAAGTAAGGCTTCTTCTGTAAATTCACTTTGAGAGCTCTCAATAACGTATTTAAAATGAGGCTGCGCATTTTCTGGTAAGTCTTTCTGGTAATACAATTGCGCTAGGTAAAAATGAGAGGACAAGGTATGCAAGCCGTTTGGAAATTGATTTAAATACTTATTAAATTGTTTAATGGCATCATTAGTATTGGCATCTAAATATTGCTTTTCTGCTGCTTGATAAGTGGCATTATCCAAATCGGCATCAGTTATTTCAATATAATCTAGGGTTTTAACCCAGGCCGCATAGGCCTCGACTTGCCCTAAATCGATATAAATTAATCGTGCAGAAGACACCGACTGGTTGGCTTCAGGAGTACTGGGAAAATCGGCCGCTACTCTTTTAAACTTATTTAAGGCTTTTTCATTATTACCCGTGTTATAGTAAGACAAACCTTGTCGTAATAAAGATTTAGAAACAAAAGGGCTTGTGGTACCATACTCACTAGCTAAACGATCATACAGTTGCATGCCTTTACTAATTTGCCCAGATTTTACATAGGAATTTCCCAAAGCATATAGGGCATCATCTCTAAGCTTAGATTCTGGATATTTCGTTAAAAATGTTTCCAATTCATTATTTTTTTTATTGTTTTCTCCCAAGTAACCATGACTCATGGCTTGTTGAAAAAAAGCATAATCGGCCTCAATGTCTCCGGTTTGAATCGCATTTTCATAGGCTTTAATGGCTTGAGTGTAATTACTAGATACAAAATACCCGTCGGCGAGTCTTAAATAGGCATCGTTAAGTCTTATTTTGTCGTCTGTGTGTTTTGATATAAATTGATTGAAGTGTTCTAATGACTTAGAATAGGCCTTTTGTTTAAAATAGGTATAAGCCAAATTGTAATCTAAATTCTTAAACTCTCTTGTGGCTGAAGCACTTGTTTGCTGTTCAAATTGTTTAAACCCTATTAATGCCTCGTCGTAATTCGCTAAATTATAATCGGTTTCGGCTTTCCAAAAAGTTGCTCTTGCCGTATAATTTGCTTCGTGCTGTTCTTTTAAAGAACTATTAAATAACTCTTTAGCTTCTTGGAATTTACTCTCATTATACAACTCTAATCCACGATAAAATGCTACTTTCTGATAGATCGCTTTATTCTCGAAACCTTTTCCTTTTTTTAACAATTCTAGAGCCTCTTTATAATTTTTAGAAGTGACATAAGAATCTATTAGTAAGGTTTCAATTTCTTGTTTATAACTGGTTTCAGGGTATTTTTCTAAATAATCTGAAAGCACTTGAGGGACAGATTGATAAGCATTACCTATTTCATAACTTAGTTTGGCATAATTAAGCCAAGCGTCTTCTTGAATCTTTAAATCGTAATTCATTTGGGAAGCATTACGAAAGGCATTTAACGCCTCTTGCTTTTTATTGCTCTTTACATAACTCTCTCCCAAATGATAATAGGCATTCTGGGCTATGCTATTATCGCCATCTATAATTTTACTAAATTCTGAAATGGCTTTATTAAATTTTTCCTGTTTATAATAAGTGTAGCCTAATTGATAATAATCGGTATTGGTCCACCTCCCTTTTTGTCCTTTATACGCCTTTAAATAAGGCAAAGCTTCTGCAAATTTTTCTTGATTAAAAAGACTCTCGCCTATTATTTTATTTAATTCTGAAACCTCTTTGCGCACCTTAGTCATTTCTAGTTGTTCTTTAGCGAGCCGAATAGCTTCATCAAACTTTCCTAATTTAAAATTTAAATCGGCCTGATAATAACTTAATTTTTCTTTGTATTTATCCTTATTGCTTACTTGATCAAAATATTGATTTGCTTTATCATAATCATCGCCTTCATAAGCCATATAGCCAATATAATATTTTGCCTGTGCCCCATATTTCTCTGAAGTCTCTACACGCGACAGGTAATTCTTTGCTTCTTTGTAATTGTTTGCTATAAACGAAGCATAGCCATTATTAAAGTGATATTTTTCTTTTTCTTCACGAGATAAAGCATTTTCTCCTACCTTTTTGTACCATTTTTGAGCATGAGCATATTTTCCATTTTCAAAATAATAATCGGCAACGTCTATAAATGCAGAGTTACGTTTTGTACTGGTCGGGTAATTTTCAACAAAACGCTCCATTAAACGATCTGCATTTTGTTGGTTTAGTCGCACTGCGCAATTAGCAATATAAAAGGCACAATCTCCTTCTGTACTGTTTTTTGTTGTTGTTTTTTTTACTTGACTGAATACATTTTGTGCCCCTAAATATTGCTTATTATGATAGAGCTGCAAGGCCTTTTGATAGTTTACCAAATCGCCGGTATAGATTGCAGATTCTTGCGCTTTCGTAACTAAATTAAAAACAATAGCAATTAAAAATAAGAGCTCTTTTTTTACAGTCATTAATCTAATATTTAAATTAAAATCAAATATAATTTAATCCTAAAGTGATAACGACAGAATTTTATGATAATTATAAACGGAGTTATTAATATTAATTTAAAAACTAACGTGTTATAATTCATGATTTTTAGTTTATAAAAACCTTAACTTTGTTAATTTATTAATTACTTTGCCTTGTTTTAAAAACTTATAACAAACATGCCTGATACGGTTCTAGAATTTAAAGAAGCCTCTATTTTTCAATCGAATAGCCTAGTCCTTTCTAAGGTTAATGTAAAAATTAACAAAGGGGACTTTGTATACTTAATAGGAAAAACGGGCTCTGGAAAAAGTAGCTTTATGAAAACGCTTTATGGGGATTTACCATTAAAGCAAGGAGAAGGTAAAATTGTAGACTTTAATTTAAAAACCTTAAAGGAAAATGACATTCCCTTTTTAAGACGAAAATTAG
>CALDCO010000248.1 GCA_937937185.1 uncultured Flavobacteriaceae bacterium | reverse complement strand
AATAAACAAAAAAGTTTTTCTAAATTAGAAGTATTAATAGTTGTAAAAAAAATAAATATGACTGGACTTTTATTTGATATTGCTAATGTTTCTGGTGGAATTTTACTTGGGTTAGCAACTTTAGACAAATGGGATGGCGATAGCAATTTTTTTAATAAAATTGCAGGTTTCTTGGCGCCATTTCAAACCATAATTGGAGGTGTTTTAGTCGTTCTAGGCGTATTAAAGTTGTTTAGAGGGCATCATTTACTATTCAATATGGTGAGCGTTTTAGGTGGGTTTTTATTATTAACTCATGTAATAGGTAAAGCGCCAGCTTTTAGAGAGGCCTTAAAAAAACTTTCTGATAAGTTAATGCCTTTTAAAGCAATTATAGGCTTAGGTTTAATCATTGTTGGCATATTAGGGATTTTTTAAAATGAATCCAGCTCAAGAATACATAAATAATCAGCCCGAACCTTTTCGTGCGATATTAATGCATCTTCAAGCTGTTATAGCACAAACCTTACCTAAAGCAGAATTACTGTTTAAATACCGTATTCCATTTTTTTATCTTGAAGGGAGGCCTTGTTGTTATTTAAACCATACCAAAGATTATGTTGATGTTGGTTTTTGGAATGCCTCTTATTTAACAGTATACCCAGAGCATATGGTTACTGAAGGGCGAAAAGTGATGAAATCACTTCGTTACAAATCATTAGAAGAAATTAATCACGAAGTGCTTGTTACTGTTCTTAAAAATGCTGAAGCCGTAAGGCATGAGAAATTTTATAAATGAGTTTTCATGGGCGTTTTTCCTTACCCTCTTAAAATGGTATAACTACTGGTTTCTATAGAAACATTTAACCGTAAACACATTTAACTTTTTCTATATTTATCATTTAGGCCAATATTATTTAAAATCATAGGGATTATTTTTTCAAGGCGCGATTGCTTTGTTTTTTCCTGCTTTGCATGATTAATGTACTCACAGAATTCTCTTTTTTTGGTGAGTGATAAGCCATCAAAGCAGTTTTTTAAATTTAAATTATCATTAAAAGCTATATCCAATTCATCTGGAATAATTAATGGTTTTTTTCCTTTTTTTTGCGGCTTATGTTCTTTTCCTAGTTTTTGATTTTTAATGGCTTCATTGATGTAGTATTTTACCAAAGGGTCATCAATATCATTAATAGAGTTAAAGCGCAGTTGTCGCATCGCTTTTGTTTTTCCGTTTTTAGCACAAGTTAATTTTTTAGCGCTGTCATTTATAAAAACCCCATTATGAAACCATAAGCAAAAATGATGTTTAAAAGCGCCCATGCCAATAACATTTTTATTTTTAAGCGTGTAAGTAGGCATGCTCCATTTTAAGGTTTCTATAAGTTCGGTGGCATTTAAAAGCTTACGAAGTAAGCTTAAAGCTTCAGAATATTGAGCATGCTCTTCTAAGTATTCTTCAACCGAAAAGATTTTTTTCATGCTATACTAATTAATAAAAAGTATTAATGAGGGTTACTACTAATAAATTACTATTAAGCCTTTAAACCATTGGATTACTATTAGTTCCTTCGCTGTGCGGTTAATTCTGCAATTTTACAAATCACTTCAGTCGCTTTTATCATACTTTCAACAGGAACATACTCATAACGCCCATGAAAATTATGACCGCCTGCAAAAATATTAGGACAGGGTAATCCCATATAGCTTAATTGCGAGCCATCTGTTCCTCCTCTAATGGCTTTTATTAATGGTTTAATATGAAGTGCTTTCATAGCTTCTTCAGCAATATCGACAATATGCATTAGAGGAGTTATTTTTTCTTTCATATTATAATATTGATCTTTAATTTCAATTTCAATAACCTCTCTGCCATATTGAGAATTTAACTCTTTAGTGAGTTTTTGCATCACTTCTTTTCGAGCTTCAAAATGCTCACGATCATGGTCTCTAATAATATACTGTAATACGGTTTTTTCTACCTCACCCGCTATAGAATATAAATGAAAAAAACCTTGATAACCTTCTGTATGTTCTGGAGTTTCCATTCGAGGTAAAGAATTAATAAACTCGGTAGCGATGTACATCGAGTTCACCATTTTACCTTTAGCATAGCCAGGATGTACAATTTTTCCTTTAACAGTAACCTTAGCACCGGCTGCATTAAAATTTTCATATTCTAACTCGCCTATTTGGCTGCCGTCCATCGTGTAAGCCCATTCGGCACCAAATTTTTCAACATTAAACTTATGCGCTCCACGACCAATTTCTTCGTCGGGTGTAAACCCCACTTTTATGGTGCCGTGCTTAATTTCTGGATGCTTAATTAGGTGTTCCATGGCCGACATAATTTCGGTGATACCCGCTTTGTCGTCAGCTCCCAAGAGCGTAGTGCCATCGGTAGTAATTAGAGTTTGCCCTTTGTATAGCAATAAATCTTCAAAATAATTAGGCGACAAGACAATGTTTAGTGCTTCATTTAAAACAATATCGGTGCCATCATAATTTTCAATAATTTGAGGTTTTACATTTGCACCAGTAAAATCTGGAGTGGTATCGAAATGGGAAATAAAACCAATAACAGGCACCTCATAATCAACATTACTTGGTAAAGTGGCCATAACGTATGCGTTTTCATCAATAGAAACCGCTTTCATACCAATCGCTTTTAGTTCTTCGGCAAGCTTAGTCGCTAAATTCCATTGCTTTGCAGAGCTGGGTGTGGTATCACTTTCAGGATCAGATTCGGTATCAATGGTAACATAGCTAACAAATCGTTTTATAATTTCTGGTTTTGTAATCATTCTGGGTAGAATTTGTTTTTGGTGTTTGCTTTTATTTGCAGATTAGGATTATAAAAATACAATTATTAATTTTTTTGACTTTTGAATTGGTACATTTTTTAATAAAAAGTATTTTTGCAGAAACAAATTTAATGTACAAGTTATTACTTCGCCCTTTGCTTTTTCTCTTTGATCCTGAGAAAGTACATTATTTCACGTTTTCATTAATAAGAATAACTGCTTCAATTCCGGGCTTTTCAGCATTATATAGACGCTTATATCTGGTAAATAATAAAAAACTAGAACGCCAAGTGTTTGGATTAACTTTTAAGAACCCTGTGGGATTAGCTGCAGGTTTTGATAAAAATGCTGTATTGTACAATGAATTGGCAAATTTTGGTTTTGGTTTTATAGAAATAGGCACTGTAACGCCTAAAGGACAGGTTGGTAATCCTAAAAAAAGACTATTTCGTTTAAAGAAAGATCAAGGCATTATTAATAGAATGGGGTTTAATAATGAAGGATTAGAGGCGGTAATACATCAACTTAAGAAAAATAAAGGCCAGCTTATTATAGGGGGTAATATAGGGAAGAACACCCAAACGCGTCCAGAAGATTACACGAGAGATTATTTAACTTGTTTTGAGGCGTTACATCCTTATGTAGACTATTTTGTACTTAATGTAAGTTGCCCTAATGTGGATAGCCATGCAAAGTTAAATGATAAAGATTATCTGGAAGCGTTAATTAAAGCGGTGCAGAAAGCGAATCATACTTTTATAAAGCAGAAACCAATTTTACTTAAAATAGCGCCAGATTTGAATGATCACCAATTAGATGAAATTGTTGCACTTGTTCAGGATACAAAATTAGACGGCGTTATTGCCAGTAATACTTCAGTAAATCGAGAAAAGTTAAAAACATCGTCAGCGCGATTAAAAGAAATTGGTAACGGCGGATTAAGTGGGCAGCCTATTAAAGATAAATCGACAAGAGTGATTAAATATCTTGCCGAGAAAAGCAATAAATCGTTTCCTATTATTGGAGTAGGAGGGATTCATTCAAAAAAAGATGCACTAGAGAAATTGCAAGCTGGAGCAGATCTAATACAAATTTATACGGGATTTATATACGAAGGGCCTAAACTTATTAAAAGCATTAATAAAGAATTGATTGGTAGTTAAGTTCCAATTTATTTTCGATTAAAAAACGCAAACTAAAAGAGTCCAATATTTATACTAACTTTCCTATTAGCCAATATTGTTATCGTTTTAACTAATTTAATTGTTAGAATTTAATTTTTTAAATAAAATGTTGTTGGATATTTTTTGTTTTGCATTTTTTAAATTAAAACATTCAAATAAAAGTAATAGTTTTTTAACAGCAAAGAAGAAAATGGTGACCGTAGAGTTAGTTAATATAGCGATACTTTATTTTGAAGTGTAGTAAAAAAGAGCAAATTTTAATAAGTAGTCTTGCAGCAGTATGGACGTTAAAATAATTTTACAAAAATGATTGATTTTAGAAATTTTATTAAAAGGGTGTATAAATATAATGCGATATGTTTAGTGCTCGTTTTACCTAGTTTTCTACTAGCACAAAATAAACCAACGGTTACTGGAAGTAGTACATTAGATAATTTAGTTAAAAACAAAAACTGGAAACCAGTGCCAAATCTCTCAGATGAATTTAGTGGCTCCACATTAAACGACAAGTGGAATCCTAATCCGATCGCTAATGGATTTTATTGGCCAGGCAGATTTCCGGGGCTTTTTGAAGTAGAAAACGTTAGAGTTACAAATGGTGAATTATGGTTAGAAGCCGAAAAGTTTGAATCTCCTAAAGCGGTAAATGGAAAAAATTGGACTCATGGTGGCGCTATTGTTAGATCTGTCGATTTTGTGCAGCCTACAATGTATATAGAAGCCAGAATGCGTACTACAGAAACATTAATGTCGGGCACTTTTTGGATGCAAAACTCTAGAAACGATTGTGAAAACGTACCCAAAACCGAGCTTGATGTAACTGAAAGCATAGGGAGAAAAACAAATACCTATCGACAGCCTGAACTTTCTTGGTATAGGGAAGTTGCAGAGGCGTTTAATAGAGGGATTAATTCAACAGCCAGAAGAAGAGAGACAAATTGTGCCACTTTTGCTAATCGAGGAAAGAGAGCTAAAGGTAACATAGATCCTTCTGAGGATTTTCATATTTATGGTTTTTATTGGGAAACACCAACCCGTTTGCACTTTTATTTTGATGGAGAATATGTTTATTCTATTACAGATCCACCAATAGAATTAGCTCACGGAATGGCCATTATTGTAGCAATAGAAACTTACGATTTTAATTGGCCTAGCGGAAATCTTGTTACTGATGGCTTCAAGCTACCTAATGGGCAAGACCGATCATTAAAAGACAGATCAACACGTTATGACTGGATAAGAACTTGGGAAATAGATGGAACATTGAGTAATACAGACCTCACTTATAATAATAAAATAGTGCCACATCCTACAGTAACAACAGGTTTTATTAATTTACCTGAAGTATCTGGCGGGTGGCAACTTTTTGACATACAGGGAAAATTTTTGAAACATACCACTAATAATAATATTGATTTAAGTAAATGGGAAAACGGCCTTTATTTTTTGAAAACAAAATCAAAAACATGGAAAGTCATTCTTAATAAATAGGTGGTAAAATTAACATTTGTACACTGTTATTATAGTTGAGTTTTTTTTCACTTTTTTTTCACAGATGATGTATTTTTAATGAAAATTAGAAATTGAATTACGATATTATATTAGTATTTATATCCACAACTGCTGTTTTATCTTTTTCTCCAGGACCGGATAATATCTATGTCCTTATGCAGAGTATTACTCATGGTCGTAAATATGGGTTGGCTACGGTGGCGGGATTAATTTCTGGTTGTTTAATTCATACAAGTTTAGTGGCCTTTGGCGTTTCGTCTATTATAAAAGCTAATGCCACCCTGTATTTTATTATTAAGCTACTGGGTGCATTATATCTATTGTATCTCGCCTATAAAGTGTTTAAAAGTGAAGACAAAATTACTTTAGATCATGCAGTTGTTCCTAAAAAAGGGCTTTGGCAATTATTTAAACAAGGTGTTATTATGAATGCACTAAACCCTAAAGTGTCTATATTTTTTCTTGCTTTTTTTCCAGGGTTTCTATTCAGTGATTCATTAAGTACAGTTGTGCAATTTTTTATTTTAGGGTTTATTTTTATGGCAACTTCATTTATAATATTTTCATTAATAGCCATTTTAGCGGGATACTTGTCTCATTATATTAAATCTCATACAAGTGTTGGATGGATTTTAAAATGGCTACAAATTGCAGTTTTTATCGGAATCGCAATTTTTATATTTCTTTCAGAAAAATAATTTAAATAATCTCAATTATTTTGAGGTTTATTAGCTATAATCCTATTTTTGCATGACAAGGATCAAAATGAAGGATAAAGTAAA
This sequence comes from uncultured Flavobacteriaceae bacterium, assembly GCA_937937185.1. Taxonomy (GTDB): domain Bacteria; phylum Bacteroidota; class Bacteroidia; order Flavobacteriales; family Flavobacteriaceae; genus JAHDGB01. The sequence goes on along the minus strand of CALDCO010000248.1, from coordinate 1,395 downwards.
AATTATTGAATGCCCAAGAGATGCCATGCAAGGCATTAAAACTTTTATTCCTACTGAAAAAAAAGTGCAATACATACAATCGCTTTTGCGAGTAGGCTTTAATACTATAGATTTTGGAAGTTTTGTGTCTCCTAAAGCGATACCGCAAATGGTAGACACTGCTGAGGTTTTAGCGAAATTAGATTTAAGCGAAACAAAAAGTAAGCTACTAGCAATTGTGGCTAATTTTAGAGGCGCTGAAGCAGCTTCAAAACACAAAGAAATTAATTATTTGGGGTATCCGTTTTCTATTTCTGAAAATTTCCAAATGCGGAATACCCATAAAACCATAGCCCAGTCGGTAAAAGTATTAGAACAAATTCTCAACCTCTCCATTAAAACGAATAAAGAAGTCGTCGTATATATATCAATGGGGTTTGGAAACCCTTATGGCGACCCTTGGAATGTCGATATAGTTGGAGAGTGGACTGAACGTTTAAGTAAAATGGGGGTTAAAATTTTATCCTTAAGTGATACTGTGGGGACTTCTAATCCTGAAAACATAAATTATCTGTTTTCTAATTTAATACCTAAATACCCTACTATTGAGTTTGGAGCGCACTTGCATACCACACCAAGTTCATGGTTTGAAAAAGTAGATGCGGCTTATAAAGCTGGGTGCAGACGTTTTGATGGCGCCATTCAAGGCTTTGGCGGTTGCCCAATGGCCAAAGACGAACTTACAGGAAATATGCCAACAGAAAAAGTATTATCGTACCTCACTACAAAAAAAGTAAACGATTTAAACCCTATGAGCTTTGAGAGTGCTTATAATGAGGCGTCTAAAATTTTTAATAAGTACCATTAAGTATGACTGATTTTAAATGGCAAACTGCAAAACAGTAAAACTTCAAAACTGCAAAACCGTGAAATTAAAAAGACTAAAGTGATAATATTACAGCTTATTCATAATATTTTTAGTTTTTATATTTCTTAGTTTATCAGTTTATATTTACCATTTATTGATTTTGCATTCTCCAGTTTCACATTTCTCGGTTTCACATTTTACCTTCTTAAATCTAAGTATTTAAACTGCTTTATAAAACACTATGCTTTCTAGTTTAACACATCGTTACAGTTAAACTTAAAAGTCCAATGAAAGGCACACTTAAAAATGAGTTCAAAATTAAAAAGGTGTTATAAATTATTTATTTGCTTAACTCAAAACTTGTTTTCTGTTGTTTTTAAAGGGTTAATAAAATTTTCTAAAACTTTATTTAAATTTAATCTAAATAAGCTTGCATAATCAATCATTGGTTTTTATTTTTGCAATCGTAAATTGAACACTATTTGTAATTAGTCTAAATAAAAACCAATGATTGATAAAATAAAATTAAAGGTATTACTATTAGTAGG
>CALDCO010000247.1 GCA_937937185.1 uncultured Flavobacteriaceae bacterium | reverse complement strand
ATATAACTTAAAGCAGCACAATCATCAGTATGCTTTAATTTTCTTAATGTAGGTATAGTAAACGCCATATTTTTCGCTTCCCTCAATAAAATCATTCACCAATAGTGTTTTTCCTTTTTCTAGTTGCACCTGAACAGTTGCACTATTTAGACTGCCATTTATTTCTTTTTCAATGATTTGGTTAGCAATACGTATTACTACTTTTTCGGGGTGTATGGTTTGATAATCGAATAAATTTTTTGGATTGTTTTCAGGAATACCCCAAATTGGTCCAGGACATTCTTTAGGCCAGCGCCTACATGAAATTTCATACACGCCCGCTTGTTCTACTTTAATAGCATGGGTATTGTTTGTGTTTTTCATTCCAGCTGAAATTTGTTCACATTTCCATATGGCATTATCATTACCTATGGCGTGTTGAATAGTAAGACCAATTTCTTCTTGTGCAGGATGACCAATTATATGAACCGGTAATTCATTATAAGCCCTATTCCGTTTTGAGACTTTTAAAAACAATTCATTGTCATTTAATAATTCTTTAACTAACTCGGGGTATTCAGGTGCCAAATTATTTTTTTGTTTAACATCATTTGAAATATCGTATAATTCGCTCCCGTTAATTAAGCGCCAATCGTCTTTCATAATACAACTTTGATTGGTATCGTGAGGCGGTCGCCAATCTTGTCGGTGATGTATAAATACTGGGCGGTTTTTAAGCGTTGCCTCCTGTTTCAATACAGAAGAAAGATCGACGCCATCAAGTGCTACGCTATCTTGGATGGAAATCCCACATAAATTGGCTAGCGTTGGCAATAAATCTACGTGAGTAGCCAAACTTTTAATGTCTTTCCCGCCTTTAATATTCCCTTTTGGCCAGCGTATGAAAAACGGAACTCGGTGTCCGCCTTCCTGTGGGTCTCCTTTTATACCTTCATAATCCATATTATATCCAAATTTGCCATCCCGACTATACCCAAAGCGAGTACCATTATCGCTCATATAAATTAATATGGTATTATCTATTAACTGCTTATCCTGTAAAAATTGATACAGCTTTCCAAAGTTTTTATCAATATTTGCAATCATTCCATACAGGTTGGCAGAAATAATTTCATCGCCCTCTAAATGTTTATAAGGCGCAGCATATTTTTTATCTACTATTAACGGATCGTGAGGCGCATTGGTAGGGAGGTATACAAAAAAAGGTTTGTCCTTATTTTGGTTAATAAACTTTATGGTCTCATCAAACCAGACATCGGTACAATAGCCTTTAAATGGTTTGGGCTGATTATTTACGTAGTACACATCATTGAAATAGCTATTTCCCCAATAATCGGAAAGTTCTCCTATACCACCAGCTAAATGCTGTATGGCCACATCAAAACCACGATCGGTTGGACGGTTAGGGTAATTATCTCCCAGATGCCATTTTCCAAACATTGCGGTTTTATATCCGTTTTGCTTGAAAATATTGGCTATAGATAGTGTTCCTTCCGTTAGCGCATCACGCCCTTTAAAAGTAGCCCATGCTCCATTATTAATGGGATAACGCCCTGTAATTATGGCACTTCGGGTAGGCGTACATAAAGGGCTAACGTGAAAGTCAGTCATTCTTACAGATTTACTATAAAATTTATCAATCTCAGGTGTTTTTAACCAAGGATTTCCCATGCAGCCCAGATCGCCTATGCCTTGATCGTCTGTTAGTATTAAAATAACATTTGGACGCGATTGAATTGGTTTTGAAGTATGAGCACAATTGCTTACTGTAACTAACATTACAATTAGTAGTACTCTATTAAAATATCGCTTCATTTATTTTGTTGCGCCTTATATAGTTATATCTTAAAACTGCTAGACATGAATAGCGAGTTGTTTTTTTGGTAACTAAAATAATAAAACAGAGTGATCTCAAAGGAAGTTCTGAGCGTTTTTCTTTTCCATATCAAGCATTTCTATTTTAAAAACACTTAAGGTTGGTTATAATGGGTTTGCGTATTTTTTAATTAGTATTTGTATAAATCGCCATTCAAATATTTTAATCCAGAATCACAAATAACGGTTACAATTGTTTTTCCTTTTCCAATTATTTTAGCCCTTTGCAAAGCTGCCCATACGTTAGCGCCAGAAGTCACACCGCCAAAAATCCCCTCTCGCCTTGCCAGTTTTCTAGCCGTTTCGTAGGCCTCTTCATCTTTTACAGAGAGTATTTCATCTGCCAAATCTAATCTGCAAATCTCAGGAATAAATCCTGCCCCCATTCCTTCAAGCCGATGAGTGCCTGTAGTATCTCCTCCAGACAATGCTCTTACATTAAATGGTTGCACAGGAATGCATCTAATTGTAGGGATTTCTTTTTTAAATAGCTCTGAATTTCCAGAAAAGCAGCCTCCTGTACCAACACCAGCTATAAATTCATCAATATTAGTCCCTAATACAGCCATTATTTCATGAGCCATTTTATGATAAGCATTACGATTGTCTGTATTTTTAAATTGATTGGTGTAAAACGTATTGGGCTGTTTTGCGAGTTCTTTAACCCTATCTAGCGCTTTATCAATAACGCGAGCCGTTATTTTACCATTCTCACTCGGAATTAGTTCTAACTTTGCACCAAAGGCAAGCATGGTCTGTAATTTCTCTTCAGCGAATGCATTAGAAGAAACAAAATGAGCCTTATAGCCTTTTGCAGAACAAATCATCGCTAAAGCACTTCCCGTACTGCCTCCAGTATAATCGACAACCGTACCTCCTTTTTTTAATTCCCCTCTTCGTTCCGCTCCTTCAATCATGGCTAAAGCCATTCTGTCTTTCATGCTACCAGTAGGATTTGCGCCTTCAATCTTTACATAAATATCAGCACTGTTGGAATCTGTAAGATGTTTTAATTTAATTAGTGGTGTATTTCCTATTCCTTCCATTGTTTTTCTAAAATCTCGACTAAAGCCAAATTTAGTTATTTGACAAGTATGATTTTCTTTTTCGGAATTATTTTATACCATTTGGTTTAAGAAACGCTTTAAATTCTTGTTAGGGAGATGGTGTAATATGATTTTTTAATGACCTACGAAAGTTTGACGTGAAATTTGAAGTGAAGCTGCTGTAGAATTTCAGGCTGCTTGAGGCAGCGAGTTTCTTAAATTCAGGCATCGAACAAAAAATTAATCAAAGTTTCGTAAGCCTAGCCTTTTTTGTTTCTTTTTAATGAAAAAATGAAAAGAGGACTTTTTTTTAAGGATGGTTGCAGTCGAAATTCTATAACTATTTTGCGTCAAATTCCTACGCTAGATAAAATTTTATCACAAGCCTCAATTTGATGGCTTTTCATTCTAAATCCTTAGATCGAACTCGCGTTAAATTATTTGAATACAACTTGGAAATTTTGAGCCGACGGAGGGACTCACTTCGACTACGCTCAGGATAAACTTCTCACCTGAAGTGAAAACCTAATTTTCATAGGTTCTAATTTATTTGAATACACCTAGGAAACTTTGAGCCGATGGAGAAACTTCCTTCGTCTGCGCTCAGGATAAACTTCTCGTCCCAGTCTAAAAACTGTTTTTCAACAGCTCAGATCCCTTGAACACTCTCATTATTTCAGAGCCGATGGAGGGACTCGAACCCACGACCTGCTGATTACAAATCAGCTGCTCTAGCCAGCTGAGCTACCTCGGCGTTAAAAAGGATTGCAAATATAATAGTGTATTTTATACCTGCAAACGTTTTTATTTAATTTTTACAACTTATTTATTTTCTCAATAAGGGCTCTTCCCTTATCTTCTAGTTCTTGATTTATTGACTTGAAATGTGCTTTTTTATTTTCTACTTTTCTATCATTAACTTTTTCAATTAATTCATCGAAAGTAGCAATAGCCTCATCAATCACTG
>CALDCO010000246.1 GCA_937937185.1 uncultured Flavobacteriaceae bacterium | reverse complement strand
AATGCTTGAAGTATAATTAGTCCCAGAACTATACTCGCTATAGGCAACAGAAATAGAATAGCAATATTATAATTTGGCGATTTCTTTTTATTAAATCTTGCATTTAGCACCTTTCTCCCTTTTCCATTGTATTTTATCCAGTTTTTAAAATGAATGCCTATTACAATTAAGATAAATAAAGTCCATACTTTTTCTGTAGACATGGTAGACATATTCATTTGTACCCAGAATACCGTAAAAAAAGCACCTAGCAAAAACAATATTGCAATTTGTAATATTGAAGTGTACCACATAGCAATAGCATTCGCTTTTTGCTTATATTTTGCTTTAAAATAGTTAAAAATAGAATAGAAAAACTGATCGAATACGGTCATGAAAGCAAAGATACTATAAAAAATACAGCTGCTTTTGTTTTCAGATTCATAATGCCCTAATTACAGACGATACCAGTATTTAAAAACAGCATGCCAAATCTATTACGATGAAGTGATTAAACCATCTAACTTTGAAGGTTGGTGATATTATATACGCTTAATATTAGAAGAATCACGAACAATTAAAGCTGCGTTAAGAATTGTTTTATTCAGTTTTTGTTTCACAAAAGTCCCTTTTGCATGCCCCAAAAACACCTTAGCTGCTTGTTTTCCTATTTCGGCACTATGCTGTTCTATACTCGTTATTGTTGGCGTTACCATGGCTGTAAAGGGCTCATTACCAAATCCAACGAGCGCTATTTCATTAGGTATTTTTATACGGTTTTCTTGTAATACTTGTAAAGCCCCTAAAGCGGCATAATCACTCGCAACATAAACCGCATCAGGCCTGTTTTTAAGCCTTAGTAATTGGTTCATTTTTTTTCTACCTTCTTCTGTACTAAGGCTACTTTCTATAAGAAGCTCATTATCTAAGGGTAAATTATATTTCTTTAGCGCATCAATATAACCCCTAATTCTATTATTAAAAATTCGAGTGTGTTTGTAACCTCCAATATGAGCAATTCTTTGGCAACCTTGGTTAATAAGATGTTCTACAATCATGTAACTGCTATTATAATCATCAATCCCTATGTAATCCACATTTAGATCATTTTCACCGCGATCAAATAAAATTAAAGGAATACCTTTAAACTTTATTTTTTCATAATAACTAAGGTCGGTAGTTTCATTTGCCATTGAGGCAATAATGCCATCTACTTGAGTGAATAATAACGTATCAATGTTACGGCATTCTTTTTCAAAAGATTCATTAGACTGCGTAATAATGATATTATAACCTTCCCTATTTAACATTTCTTCAATATTTTGAATAACTGAAGAAAAAAAGTGGCTATTCGTTCGTGGTACAATAACACCCACTAAATTACTTTTGCCTTTACGCAACGCACTTGCCAGATGATTAGGTTGGTAGTTTAACTCTTTCGCTACTTTTTTTACCGCTGCTTTAGTCTTTGCACTTATTCGAGAGTCATCGTGCAGTGCCTTCGAGACAGCTGCGGCAGAAATTTTAAGCACATTTGCAATGTCTTTTATTGTAGTTCGTTTTTTATTAGTCAAATTTTTATATATTTGCTTAAACGTTTAAGCAAATATATTATATTAAGATTCAGCATCAAAATATCTTTAAATTGATTATAGAATTTTGATTATTTTTAACCCAAATGCTTAATCGATTAAGCAAGTTTAAATAAAAATAATTAACACTAATTTTTTAAATGAAAAAAGTTGTCACTTTTGGAGAAATTATGCTACGATTAGCACCTCCAGGATTTTTAAGGTTTTCGCAGACTAATAGTTTTGATATTATCTATGGTGGCGGAGAATCTAACGTCGCCGTATCTCTAGCAAATTATGGCGTACCAGTCGATTTTGTTACGCGTTTACCAAAAAATGATATTGGCGAATGTGCCATGATGGAAATGCGAAAAAGAGGGGTAGGTGTAGATAAAATTGTTTATGGAGGCGACCGTTTAGGGATCTATTTTTTAGAAACAGGCGCCGTATCCAGAGGAAGTAAGGTGGTTTATGATAGAGCACATTCTGCAATAGCAGAAATTAAATTGGGCATGATTGATTGGAAGGTCGTATTTAAAGACGTAGAATGGTTTCATTGGACAGGCATTACGCCAGCCATTTCTCAAGGCGCTGCCGATGTTTGCTTGGAAGCCGTTAAAGTAGCAAGCGAATTAGGGGTAACCGTTTCAACAGATTTAAATTACCGTGCTAAACTTTGGAATTATGGTGGCGATCGGGAAGCCATTATGACTGAGTTAACTTCTTATTGTGATGTTATATTAGGTAATGAAGAAGATGCTGAAAAACATTTTGGTATTCATCCTGAAGGCTTAGACGTTCATAAACACGGCCATGACGTAAAAGCTGAAGCATTCTTATCGGTTTGTAAACAAATGATGAAAAAATTCCCTAGAGCCAAAAAAGTAATTACCACTTTAAGAGGTTCTATTTCTGCCTCTCACAATACTTGGGCAGGAGTTTTATACGACGGTAAGAAAATGTATGAAACGCGCCAATACCAAATTACAGACATTGTAGACCGAGTTGGTGGAGGCGATTCGTTTATGGGAGGGCTTATCTATGGCTTACTTAAATACCCTGAAGACGATCAAAACGCATTAGATTTCGCAGTTGCTGCCTCTTGTTTAAAACACACCATTAAAGGTGATGCTAACCTAGTAACCGTTTCTGAAGTAGAAAAACTAATGGGTGGCGATGCCTCAGGTAGAGTGGCTAGATAAAATCGAACTTTTTTAATTGTTGTGTAATCTATTTAAAATAGAGATTCAAAAATCATTGAACCCTTACACACATAAATAATTCAATAAAATAATATGGCACAATATACAAGAATTGAAGTCGCCTCAATCATGAAAGAACAAGGAATGGTTCCTTTGTTTTATCATCCAAACATAGCATTAGGTAAAAAAATATTAAAAGCGTGTTACGATGGAGGCGCCAGACTTTTAGAATTTACAGCCAGAGGCGATTTCGCTTACGAAGTTTTTCTAGAATTGCATAAATATGCAATTAAAGAACTTCCAGGAATGGTAATGGGTGTTGGCTCTATAACCGATGCCGCTGCGGCTTCTTTATTTATGCAAATGGGGGCTAACTTTATTGTAACACCCTCACTTAGAGAAGATATTGCGAAGGTTTGTAACCGTAGAAAAGTTTTGTGGTCTCCTGGTTGTGGTACTTTAACAGAAATTAATAATGCCGAAGAATTAGGTTGTGAAATTGTTAAATTATTTCCTGGAGCGACCTATGGTCCTGGCTTTGTTAAAGCCATAAAAGGCCCGCAACCCTGGACAAGCATTATGCCTACAGGAGGCGTTAGTACCGAAGAAACGAACCTTAAAGGCTGGTTTGATGCTGGCGTTACCTGTGTGGGAATGGGTTCTAAATTAATAAGTAAAGCGGTCTTAGAAAAAGAAGACTATGATGGATTAAAAATAAAGGTAAAAGAAACATTAGCATTAATTAAAAAATTACGTGATCAATAAAACGCTAAAAAGGCATTAAACAATTTCATGATAAGTGCATAGAAAAGCCTTGTTCATTGTCAACATTTTATTGATACGAATAAGGTTTTTTAGTTCGTCTAATGTCTAAGATGTAATATAATTCCAAAAATCTTGGTAAATAATCAACACTAAGAACTCTAAAAGGTTATTGCGCGCACTAATTAATCCAGGTAATAAATATACCCTACATTAAACCATACTAACCAATCGTTTGCTTTATTAGAGGATAATTGATGATTTAGCCCATCTACATAATCACTGGTAAGGTAATATTGCCACCTTAAATCTATCATAAAATCTGAAACAATGGTTAATTTGTAACGCGAACCTATACTTGAAACAACAGACCATGTTGTTCCAGAGGTAGGATCTATAGATCCTGGTTGCCAAAAAGAGTAAAAATTATTGGCATTAGTAATGCTTCGGTCTCCAAAAGACGTTTCCACTTTTGGATTAAAAGACGTAAAATGAGCTCCAAGACTAACAAAAGGTGCAAATTTATAACCAAAAGCTTGAAACGACCTAATACTTAATGGGAAGTATTCTAATTGCATACCAACATCAAAATTATTAGCTTCACCCGAATGTGCTCTTAATTTATCCGCTTCAATAGACGTTCTGGAATCTTTAACCCATTCTCCAAAATGATTTAATTTTGTTTTGTTATAAGATAACTCTGTTCTTAATTTAAAGTGGTCATTAAAATAAGTATCTGTAGTGTAGCAATTACAGTCTGCTCGATAAGAGAAATTAATATAGTGTACCAAACCGATACCATATCCTGTATTTCCCGTATTTGTGTCAATATTTTTCCGTTGTCCAAAGTCTGATTGAAAAGCAACAGGACCACTAATTATACCCAGTTCATGAGAGAATCCCAATTGTGCAAAAACACCTTGTGAGATAAACACAAACAAGCAAATAGAGGTTAAAAGTTTTATTTTAAGCATGATAATAGTTCTAGATTTGAGGCATTCGAGATTACAAATATATAAAAACTCGATTAAATAGCAAATTTTTCGGACAAAATGCATTCAAATGAAGGAAAATATTTTTAAAAAAGGGGCTTATGCGTATAAAATTGAAAAAAAATCGCATAAAAATATACGAATTATACGCTTTTCTTATTTAAATTTACCCTAATAATTAATAGTATCATAATTTTACTCATTAGATGAAAAAAAAAATTGAAGCATTTTTAGATCTTGTTAAAGAAAGAAATGGTCAGGAACCAGAATTTCTTCAAGCAGTAGAAGAGGTAGCAGAAACTGTTATTCCATACATCTTAAAACACGATATTTACAGAGGCAAGAATATCTTATTGCGTATGGTTGAACCAGAACGCGTCATAACCTTTAGAGTTAATTGGGTTGATGATGATGGTGAAATACAGGTAAATAGAGGATATCGAATACAAATGAATTCTGCAATAGGACCTTATAAAGGAGGATTGCGCTTTCACCCTACAGTAAATATGAGCATTCTTAAGTTTTTAGCTTTTGAGCAGGTCTTTAAAAATTCGTTAACGACTTTGCCAATGGGTGGCGGAAAAGGAGGGAGTGATTTTGATCCAAAAGGAAAAAGTGATAATGAAATTATGCGCTTTTGTCATGCTTTTATGAGTGAATTATGTAGGCATATTGGTCCAAATACAGACATTCCCGCTGGCGATATTGGTGTAGGCGGTCGCGAAATAGGGTTCTTATATGGCATGTATAAAAAACTAAGAAATGAATTTACGGGGGTTCTTACAGGAAAAGGACTAACCTGGGGCGGTTCTAAAATTAGACCTGAAGCAACAGGTTACGGCAATGTGTATTTTGCACAAAAAATGTTAGAACATATAGGTGATGGTTTTAAAGGAAAGACTGTTGTTATTTCTGGCTCTGGAAATGTGGCGCAGTATGCCGCCGAAAAAGCAATTGAATTAGACGCTAAAGTCTTAACATTATCTGATTCATCAGGCTTTGTATATGATGAAGAAGGTATAGATAGTAAAAAACTAGCTTATGTTATGATGCTTAAAAACGAAAAACGTGCACGTATAAGCGAATATGTAAAAAAATACCCTAAAGCGAAATTTACTAAAGGAAAAACACCATGGGGCATTAAGTGTGACATTGCACTTCCGTGCGCAACGCAAAATGAACTTAATGGCTCTGATGCCGAATTGCTTATTAAAAATGGTTGCAAATGTGTAAGTGAAGGCGCTAATATGCCTTCCACAAAAGAAGCCATTTCAGCATTTCATAAAGCAAAAATTTTATTTGGTCCAGGAAAAGCTTCTAATGCTGGTGGTGTAGCAACTTCTGGTTTAGAAATGACTCAAAACTCGCTGCGCTATGGCTGGTCTAGAAAAGAAGTCGATGATAAGTTAAAAGAAATTATGAGCGAAATTCATGAAGCCTGTTTAGTTTACGGGACCGAGGAAGGAGGCTATGTAGATTATGTAAAAGGTGCAAACATAGCTGGTTTTGTTAAAGTAGCAGATGCCATGTTGGCGCAAGGTGTTGTTTAATATAAAGTAATATACTGCGTAATTTGAGTGCCATCGAGCGGTTTGTTTTTGAAAATTATAAGCTCTCGATAGTACTCGATATGGTATATATCGCTAAATCAATATAAGGTATAATTAATACCATTTCTCGTCGTTACTCTGAATTTATTTTAGAATCGCTTAACACCATAAATAATAATTTACGATGAGGGTTTCTAATTGAAAGTCAGGTTACAATGATAATCATTATACATTACAGACATTCAAAATTAAACCTTTTTAATCACACTGGTAACAATCCCCCAAATCACAAAATGATTCTCTTCTGTAATTTTAATAATGGGATAGTTAGGATTTTCAGGTTGTAGCCAAACTTCATTATTAGAGACTCTTAATCGTTTTACAGTAAATTCGCCATCTAAGAAACATACGGCAATTTTATTGTTTTCAGGTGCTAAGCTTCGGTCTATAACCAATAAATCTTGATCATCTAATCCTGCACCAACCA
>CALDCO010000245.1 GCA_937937185.1 uncultured Flavobacteriaceae bacterium | reverse complement strand
TTTCAGAATCTCATAATGTGACGTGTTAGTCTTTTGTGAGAACCTGAATCAAGTTCAGGTTGACGAAATGTATCTTTTTAGACAGCCTCTTATAATTAGTTATAAATGATTTAGGATAATTAATGCTTTATCTAATTATTAGTTTTGAGGGTTTATAGTTCGTCATAGTACTTTCTATTTTCACAAAATAAAGCCCAGAACTTAATTGCTCCCTGTTTAATTTAACGGTGTTTTCGCCTTTAACAGTTTTAAAATCGATTTCTTTTACTCGCTTTCCTAAACGGTTGTAAACTAATAGTGTTGCCTCTTCTATGCCTGTGGCTGTAAAATGTATGGTAGTGTGGGTTTGCATTGGGTTAGGAATGGCCATGGTATTTAGAGTGTCTTTACTACTTGCAGTTTCGACAGATAACACCTTTGCGTTTAAGAAATGTAAGGCTTTTAAATGCATTTCTTTCGTTTCAACACCACCATTAGTAGCAACCATTGTAAATACTATAGAAATAACATCATTAGGCTCTAAATCATCGCCATTAGTTGAAGTAAATGAGGATAACGGAATGGTAAATTCCTGAAAATCTTCAGTAAGTAAAACATGCGTTTTATACTGTTTTTCCCATTGGTCTATACTTTGTTTAATACATCGAACTTCTAATATCCCTGTTCCAGCCCCTTGAAATTTAAAACTATCGTATTGCGATAAATTAACAGGATTAAATTTGGGTGTTAATGCTCTGTAAGCCGATACATATTCGCTAGTATTGGCGTTTAAGAAAACATTTCGTTCTACAGGGAAAGTATGGTCTTCAAAAGTAAATTCGTTAGGCTGTATTTCATAAGTATTAACCTGCGCAACATAATCGTCTACGCCCCACGGGCCATCGGATAAGAATAAGTCATCTGGGGTTTTAATACCATCTCCAATTCTAAAACCAATGTCGAATAAATGACCTGTTTCAATTTCAACAGTGCTAAGATAGTTTCGATTTAAATTTATAGTAGAAGTCATATAATGAATTGGGCTCGTCTCTGTTTCTCTTATGCCTGCATCTAATGTCACTTCTTTTGTGCCATTAGTATTTACCACTTGTAGGTTTAGTTTTCCATTGGTATAGTTTCCTTTTCTTACAAATACCGTTGGAGGTCTGGAGTTTTTATAGGCAACAACTGGTTTTTGAGCCTCTAGCAAATCAATAACAGCCTCTCCAAGTTGTAACAAGTTGTCTAAAGAATTCGACCAAATTTGAAAATTATAAAAAGGAATACCGGTTTCGTATTTATCTAAATTCCAGTGGCTTTCTATTGAAAATTCACGATCATTAGTGATCATTTTAGCCGATAAGCTTAAAACAAATTCTAAAGCACCATCTGCATTTCTAATTAAGGCTCTTATAAAAGAATGGCCTTTAATTTCAATAGTCGATACCGCTATAAGTTGTGCACCTAGTAAACGGTCACATATGTATTTCGTATGCTCGTATACGCCATTTTCTGTTTTAAGGGCTAAAACGGAGGCCACGGGCTTGCCATGCCTCATATAATCTACGGCATATAATTCGGTAGCATTGGTAATCGTTATTAAATCGAGAGGAGAGGTTTCTATTGCTTCCTCTTCATTAATCACATTTAGTGGTATTAAATCGGTTAATTCGAAATTAGAATGGCGCCTTCTAGTTTCATAAGCTTCCGCCCTTGCAAAGCGTTTAGCCGTTGCTCTATTAAACGTATAATTGTTTTTTACACGATTAAAATTTCGTTTGTTTATTTGTTCTGAAAGTCTGTTATTACTTTCTAATCCGCCATTGTTAGCACCAGAAGTTGGTGCTTCAATTGTAGGGCAAGCTGCTACTCCAGAACAAGATGGGTCTTCACAATCTATTAAACCATCACCATCATCATCAATTCCATTAGTACAATCTTCTTGTGGTACTGGAGCCGTAGGGCATCTGGCACCATCATTACTTGAACTTGAGGGCCCAAAAGCAAAAATATTTGAGGCTATTGCTGAGCTTGAATTTAAATTTTGAACATCGAAAATCACATAAACAGTGCCCGTTTGGTTTGCTGAAACATAAAACCGCCCTGAGGCATCAAAATAAACCGCGCCATAGGTATAATTTAATCCAGATAAAACAGGGACTTCTCCTATAGTCTCAACATGTCCTGTATCAGCATTTATTCGATACAAAATATTAGTTCCTTTTTCAACAGCGTATAAAAACCCATCTACCGCATTAAACGCCCAATCGTGAATGCTTATATTTTGAGTTAAGTTTTGAGTAGAAAGGGACTTGGTATAGTTAGCAGAAAGGGGATCTAAATCTATTTTATAATAACTTGTTCCGCCCCCTTTTAAGCAATAAATCCCTGTAGCACTTATGGCGCCTACATAATTTCCTGAGGTTCCGAGCTCATCAATATAAAAAGTAGTGGTGTTAAAGTTTTTCCCAATTCTTACAATTGATTTTGAAGGAGAGCTTAAATAGCCCCAGATATAACCGTCGGCTGGGTTATAGGCTGCGGCATTGATATTTCCTGTTGTAATATTAGTGGCTACTTCATAAGAATTCCCAGAAGCCAAATCGATAGCATAAACATCGTTATATTGAAATAAATAAGCGTTATAGTCGCAATTAAAAGGAATGTCTTGGGCTTTATTCGTACTCAAGCAAAATACAATAAGTACAAAACTTATGATTTTATATTTTAGAGAAGTGTTAATCATCATTTTCATGGAATTGGGGTTTTAAATTATAGGCACTAAATTAAGAATGATGCGCCTATTTATTTTTAGAAAATCGATTGGCAGATTTTTTTAGAGGATAAATGACCACTATCTAGAGACGAATGGTAATATTTATGTTAAAGGCGCTTAATTTAACTTGATAAATTTAACCTGATTCTTTTTTAATCCATATTTTAGTAGAACGGTATGTAATAATATTCTTGTTAAAAGGAATAGATTAAAAAATAATACGATGAAACTAGTTCTTATTGTTGCTTTCAGTTTTATATTGGGCAATGCCCTTGCACAATCAAATAATGGCCCCATAAAAAAATCCATGATATTGTTTACCCAACAATCTGGAGCCACTACGTTTAATTATGGGAAATATAAGGCAGATGGCGTGTTTTGGGGGCATATGCCAAATTCCAGTATTGAATCTGATAGGGCAATGGATCAATGGGTTGAGAATGTAGAGAATCGTACCTCAGACGGGAAGTATCATTTTGGTCGAGGAGAATTCGATTGGGGTTGGAAATGGATGATTGACTTTATGGATGATCCAGAATCCTACTGGGCAAAGGATCTTAATGGCAATAATATTAATTGGACTAATAATAGGTATAAAGGACATACCCATAGTTGGCAAAGCCATCATGGCCCCGATTTCTTAGCATGGCTTAAATATCAAGTAGATAGAATGACTCTCGCTCCAGTAACCCATATGATGTTCGATTCTCAAACCTCGGCAACCAGAACCGTACATTGGTTGGCAGGAGATTTCTCTATTCACTCTATGAACGGTTTTAGAGCCTATATGAAAGAGAAGTATTCTGTTCAAGAATTAAGAGCCATGGGTATCAATGATATTAATAGTTTTAACTATCGTAGGTTTTTATTAGATAGAGGCTTTACAGCTAGAACCTATAGAAATCGGGCGATTAGTATTGAAGGAAATATCCCGCTTTATAAAGACTTTGTTTATTTTCAGCGCCAATCGCTTAACGAAGTCATGGAAGAGTTGTTTGCATATGTTGACACTATTAGACCCGGAATTGCAGTAGGCGCAACGACCAACCTTATTGAGCCAAGAGGCTTTGTCTTTTCCGATCGAATGACTTATCTCGCAGGAGAATATGGTCACCCTCATGATGCCGCTACAAGCCCTCCTTTTGAGCCCATATTACATTATAAAGCCGCAGAAAGCCTAGACAAAACTTTAATCTATTTTCCTTATCCAGATGCATTTAAAGCTTTGCAAGATAGAGACGCCCCTAGACAATCTCGGGCATGGATTGCACAGGCCTATGCTATGGGTTCTATTTTTACTATTCCTGGAACAGTATGGGTTGGTAGTGGCACTTGGAACACGGGTTGGAAAAATCATGCAGATATTTATGAATTGGTTCATGACCACAGCGAATTGTTCGACGATTACAGCGCCGTTTCTAATGTTGCGATGGCCTATTCTGTATATGCTTCACTCTTAGTGAGAGGAATGCAAGGTAGCGCCAAAGCGAATGAAACTCTAGCGTATTTAATGAAGGAAAATATATCATTCGATCTTAAAATATTTGGCGACCCGGATCGCCCTATTGCGCCTACAAAAGAGGAATTAGAACCCTACGACGTTATTGTTCATGACAGTGACATTCAATACTTAACCGAGGAACAGAATAAAATTATTAATGCAAATGGTTCTAAAGTGGTTTCTGTTGAAAACCCAAATGGTATTGCCAGTCTTCTTTCTTGGAAAATTGATGTTTTAAGGGAAGGCGAGGTGCGTAATGAGCTAATTTCCGCCTTACCTAGAGCCTCTAAAGATAAGGCAGCACCTTATGTGCTTCACCTTATAAATAGGAAATATAACCCTTCAATAGACAATGCACAAACTCACCGCGGGATTTCAGTTAAAATTCCTTCTACGGTTTTTAATAGTACAACTATAGAGGGAGCAAAACTTCACCTCCCTGGTAAAGCTTCTGTTGATTTGTCTTTTAAAATCGAATCAGGTATTATGACGCTCGATATTGGAACTTTTGAGGATTGTTGGGGCATTGTTGAATTCGATCACACCTTGTCTAATGACGATGTTAGCATCGATTCGGAAAGCATTTCATTATATCCTAATCCTGCAAATAAATACGTCACAATTAAAAATGCATCTACTCGTGAGATTTCATCTGTCGAGGTTTACAATGTTGAAGGCAAGCGAATTATGAGTAATCAGGTTAATTCTAATACACTAAACCTGAATATTTCTGCTTTAGCTAAGGGCGTTTACATCGTTAAAATTAATAGTATTTCTGGCGGTACTGCAATTAAAAAACTGATTAAAAATTAGTAACTAAAGAAGTTCAAGATAAACATCTAAATCTGGACAAATACATTTAACTACAAAGTACTTTTTCGTTAGAGAAAGTACCTTGCTACTGCTCGTTCAATGTCTTTAAATTAAGGGTTTTTGAGTTGCATATTGTCTGGTCGAGCGCAGTCGAGATCGTGTAAAACAATTAAATGACGAGTTCTCTGCGATCGAACGGACAATAAGTTAGCTTAACTTAATAACATTGGACGAACGGTGATAAAAAAACACCGCTTTAGTGTTCTTTTTTTCTTACTCTAATGTGCACGGATTTAAGGTGCAAATCCGCGCGATCTGGGTATCCTAGCCTAGCTTATGTAAAATGGTGTAGCAAAATAATATGCTTTAATTATGACAATATAATGGGATAATATGAATACTAAAACTATTGTAGATATAACCAAAGGTATCACTTATATTATCATTCCTTGTCCAAATATAAAATTGAGAAACAGGATTTTGAATCCGGTCGGTAAAAGAGTATTTCTTACTTGATTTAACGCTAGCTGTAAACAATTGTTATATTCCGAGCGGTAGCGAGGCAACTTACTTTTTCTTCCTTTCTGAATCTTGCCAAGTATTAAAAACAGAATACACTATCACTTTAGTTTTCTCGATTTCATAAATAACGAGTTCGATCTATGAATTTAGAATGAAAAAGCCGTCAAATTGAGTGATTTTTCAAAATGAAATGAAGAAAAATGGTATCGAAATTAGGCTTTTAATTGAAAAATTATTGGTCTTCGATACCATTTTCTATCGAAAATCACTACTATTGATGTGTTCAGTAACTTGTTGTATTTTACGTAATTAATTTAATATGCCTTGCCTTTATCATCGGATCGAACAGATTGTAGAATTGTTTTAAAACACTCATTTATTTAGCTAATATGATTTTTTAATGGCCTACCGAAAGTTTGACGTAAAATTTGAAGTGAAGATGCCGTAGAATTTCAGGCTGTTTGAGCGCAGCGAGTTTCTGAAATTCAGGCGTCGAGCGAAAAATTTAGTCAAAGTTTCGTAAGCCTAGCCTTTTTTGTTTCTTTTTTTGGCAATGAAAAAAAGAAAAAAGGATTATTTTTAAGGGAGGCTACAGTCCTTTAGAAATGCTACCACTATTACACGTCAAATTCCTCCTAGATAAAATTTTTATCATCAGCCTCAGACTGACGTAAATTTTCTTGTGTCGAACTAGCGTTAAGCCTAAGAACATAAGGATTAAGAAAGCTTCTACATCACGAAATGTAAGGGCTTTTTTTCTATTTGTTACTCTAATTTTCTCGCTGTCACAGATGAGCGTAATGAATTAGAAAAAATGGTGTCGAGAATACTTGCTGATTTAGCTATACATTTAGATTAAATACTTTAAACAGCATAAAAATGATACAAAGGTCATAATAAATTTAACCGTTTCATTAATTCGGGTCTGTTAGAGCGGCTAACAGGGACAACGTCTTTCTTTATAAGCACGCTATTGTCTTCAATATCTATTATTTTTTGAACATTAATAATATAAGACCGGTGTATTTTTAAAAAGAGACGCTCTGGCAATTTGTCTTCTATTTTTTTTAATGTAGAGTGTACGGTATAGTTTTTATCTTCTGTTTTTACATGAATATAATCGCCTTTGGCTTCTATAAGATAAATGCTCGGGATGTCTATTTTAATAAGACGTCGATCTATATTTATATACAAATCATTACCAGAACTGGTTGCTACTTTATTAGCAGTATTAGAAACCGCATTACTCGAGGTATTTTCAGCTTTTTGAATGGCTTTTTGAAAACGAGGGAGTGCAATGGGCTTTACTAAATAATCGACAATACAATCGTATTCAAAAGCTTCAATAGCAAATTTAGAGTCGGAGGTAGTTAAAATTATTTTTGGCGGATTTTTTAAAGTTTGAATAAAATCGAAACCCGTGAAATCGGGCATGTGAATGTCTAAAAAAATAAGATCAACCTCATTTTGGTTTAAATATTTAATGGCTTGCATGGCATTAGGAAACTCGGCAAGAACATTAAGGCTTTCAATTTGGGAGCACAATTGATTAATGATCACTCTTGCGGTGGTTTCGTCGTCGATAATGATACAATTCATATATAAATTAAGAGTGTTAAAGCGTAATTAAATAATTGGTCATGGTCTCTAAAATGGTTTCAAAAGGCGTTTTAAGCGCCGTGTTTTCCTCTCTTAACTCATTTTCATATTGCACGGCGATGCCATAGCTTTTTTCTAAACCTAAAATACTAATTTTATGTTTAAGTTTATGAACATTCTCTGCCGTTTCAATATATTTTTTAGCGGCAATGTTTTTTAAATAGCGCGCTTTTTCAGCAGGAAATTCAGATTTAATAACGGCAATGAGCTTTTTTTCAAACTCAATATTCCCTCCAGATAAACTTTTTATGTAGGATTGGTTGGGTTGTTCCATATGGGTTAATTTATGGATTATTTTTTTAATGTAAAATAGAATGTTGTAAACTCCCCAACCACACTCTCTAACCAAATTTCACCATGATGAATGTCCAATATTTTTTTCACAATAGATAGCCCTATCCCGGTAGAGTCTTTTCTTTTGGTTAGCGAATTAAAAATTTTGAAGATTTTTTCGTGGTATTTTTTGTCAATTCCAATACCATTATCTTTTATAGAAAACTCATAATACGACGGTGTTTCCTTAACATCTATTTCAATAAACCCCTTCTCTTTATCTATAAACTTAATGGCATTCCCTATTAAGTTTTGAAAGAGTTGTTCTAGTTTTGTTTTAAACCCTTTTACAATGGGGAGTTTTGTTTTTAGGTTTATAGTAATGTGTTCTGGAACGATTAAAATGGTATTTAAATTTTGAACAATCGTATTTAAGTCTACCGCTTCTTTTTTAACCGAATCAAAGCCAATACTAGAGTAATTAAGAATGCCAGAGATGAGGTGCTCCATTTTTTCTAGCGTATTGCTTATAAGGTCGAAATTTTGCAAGCTTGCGGCATTTAAATGCGCTTTATTATCTTCTTTAATCCAACTTACTAAAGCATCAATACTTCGCAATGGCGATTTTAAGTCGTGCGAAACAATATGGGCATATTCTTGTAGCTCGTCGTTACTTTTTTCTAACTTTTTTAGTAATAGTTCTTTTTGCAATTCTAGATTTTTTAACTCGGTAATGTCTCTAACAATGCCCTGGGCAGCAATTGGTTTTTTTTGCTTGTTAAAGATTAAACTCGCGTTGATATGTACCCATTTTACAGCTTTGCTTTTCGTATAAATTCGCGCACTGTAATTTGTAAAAAAACCATTTTTTTTAAGGTTTTTAAAAGACTGCATGGCATATTTATAGTCTTTTTTATAAATAAGGCGCAATACATTTACAGGGGCTTTATCAATATCATAACCAAAAAGAGCAATGGCAGGATCATTGAATTTAAGAATGTTTCCTTTTAAATCCATAACCACATAAGCATCAATAATATTTTCAAAAACCCCTTGGAGTTGAGTCGATTTTTCGTCTAAAAGTTCTTCGAGTTTTAGGTTAGTGGTTTTTAATTCTTCAGAAGTGAGGTATAATTCTCTCGACTTGTCTTCAAGAATTCGTTCTGCCGCTTTTCTTGCCGCTTTTTCTCTTTGTAAAGCGCGCTTTAATATGTCAATTTCATTTCGACTCATTAATTTTTATTGATAATGAATTTTACTTCGGTACCATCGGCTTTTATTTTTTCTAGAACAATGGTCGCTGTAGAATTAAAGTGCTCAAAAGTTTTATTCATTAAACCTAGCCCGAAGTGATGCATGGCTCTGCTAGATTTGTACACCATCACTAAAGACTGGGCTGTTTTTTCTTCAACTATAAAAACGGGAAGTTCGGCATCGGGATATATTTTTCTTACTTCAACATGAATGTGGTTTTCAATAGAGGCCAGCATTTCTATGGGGTCTTTGTACGTTGCTAAAAGTTCGGGGTAACTGGCTTCTAATACACCAAAAAAATGTTCGGCATAAACCAGTAAAAGATTATCGATATCAATACCCGTATTTGCACTTAAATGCTGTAATAATTGCAACATTTCAGAAAATTGGTACGTTCCAACCGAAGTATAAACGCCATTAGAATCTAATTGCGATTGTTCAATAATTTTATCGACCATTTCTAGTCCAAACTTAGTTTCTACTAAATCTAAAAACTCTGTAAAAACAATTCCCTTCATTTAAATTTTAATTAGTTCGTTAATACTCCAATAGGCTAATAATTTTTCAATTTTAGAAACATAAGCTTCATATTTTAAAGGTTTTAAAATATACCCTGCGATTCCAATTTTATAACACTCTAATAAATCTTTTTGGTTATTAGAAGTCGTTAAAATTATGGTTGGGATGTGTTTTAAAATCTCGTCCTCTTTTAAAATAGACAAGAATTCTATCCCATTAATTTTAGGCATATTTAAATCTAGTAAAATTATATGAGGTAAGTTTTCTTTTTGTTCTAAAATTTTAAGTGCGTCTTCTCCATTATTGGCTTCAATTATTTCGTGTTTTAGTGCTAGGGAAGAAATGGTTCTATTTAATTTCATAACTTCAATAGTGTCGTCTTCTATTAAAAGTACTTTTAATGTGTTTATCATTTTTGGTGGTCTTTGTTTAATGCCATTTCTAAGATAGCATACCATTTATAACTGAAAATACTTAAATTTAGATGAAATAAGAATTAGGTTTCGGTTAGACCAAATTTAGTGTCGGCGAATAACGTTTAAGTGTCGACGAATGGAAAGGGATTGTTTTCTTTATGAGAAATTATAAATATATAAGCTCAAGACAGGCTAAATTAGAGAACTATTCGTTTGCTAAAGGCGTTTAATAACTTCCTTTTAAAAAATAGTAGTTTGTTCTTTATTAAGAAAAAACAAAAAACGCAAGACTTACGAAAGTGAGACTACATTTTTTGTTTGATGCTAGAATGCCGAAACGCGCTGCGCTCAAACAAGTTGAAATTTTACGACCGTTAAGTAGATTCGGATTACGGAAGACTATCACGTACGGTTCTGTGAGAGGTCTAGGGGTGTGATTCCCCTTTACCTACTCGACTGTATTCGACTTTTTTAATTCCAAAGGGTATGTTATTCGAGTTTTCTATAAGGTATTCAATGATGAATGATTTTAAACTTTCATCTTTTTCCATCATTTCATATAACCTATTTTCTGCTAATTTTGAAAGAGCATTATTATTTAGACTGTCAGGGTTTTTTATTGCATCTGAAAAATAAACTCTAGTATTATTAATAAACTTTGGACGTTCACTTTTTTTCTTATCAAAGGCACTTGTTATTGCTTCGTAAGTCATAGATTCAATAAGAGTTACATCTTTAATAGCATTTAAATCGTGAAAGTCATTTCCGCCAGCACAAATTTTTATTCTAAAGGTATTTCCAGAATTCACAACCACAAAAAATCTTGAAGCTACTTTCATAATTTCATCTATAGAATAAAGTTCTTTAGTTTGTTTTTTGAGGTTAGCTAATTTTGAAAAATTAGAAACGAATTGTTTTTCGTTAATCTGTTTAGCGAAGATTTGTTTTATCTGTATGGTGTCGGGATATAATTTTTTAAGCGTGTCTAACTCTATTTTGTTTGAAAAAAAATAAGCAAATCTTGGAATATGATTTTTAATAAATACTCCAATACTGTCTTGAGTGTCTTTAATTTCGGTATATATATGACTCAAAACTTTGTCACTACTTTTGTCTTTGTAATAAACCAAGTCTACATAATTTTCAGTCTTAATTTGATTCTTTTTATTGCAACCAATTATCGTAAAAACGAATAATATTAAAGTCAGAGTTTTTAAATTCATTAGTTTATATATTATTGAAAAGTTTGTTGCTTCTCAAATTGGTTACAACATTAAATATATGGCATTTAGGGCAGAAAGTAAATAATTACTTTCGGTTTAGCACTAAGCCAAACTTTTTGTATTTTGTTTTAATTTCTCTCATTTAATGCCTACCGAAGGTCAACGATTACCAAAATATAAAATAAAAACTAAGTCATAAATAAAATGATTTGGCGGCTTTGCAAATAGACAGAAACTTTTCGGATTAAGACAGAGTCGTACCGAAGCTTCCGTTATATTTTGTTTTTAATTTTTCTTTTTTTAAAAGCCAAACGTAAGTTCACGAACACCGATTTAAAGTAATAAAAAAATGTGAGCTAAATTAAAAATCTGGGTGGTCTTCACAAATAATCAGGAACCTTTGGATTTAGCAATTGCTAGCTATATTTCATAGGACACCGTGTTGGTTGGCAAATCGGCCTTATTTCTTTACTAATTTTTCAAAATCTAACTTAATTAATTCCCAAGCTTTTTCTTTATAGCAGATTGGCATAAAATCGTCTTCTGCTACAGAAAAATCAGTTACTTTTATTAGTAATTCATCTTTTGAATAGCCATAGGGGTTTCTTTTGTGATAAAAGCCGATCATTTCATTTAAAGTAAAAGTTTCTAATAGTTCATGGATATCCCAAAAATCTTTTTTTCTACCACCATTAGCAATTACTTCAAATTTCATTGCTGCAACCTCTTCAATACTTGAGAATCTAACATCTTGTTCAAGAATACAGGGAAAAACAAAAGGATCTGTATAAAATAAATCCAATTTTACTAACTCCTTTTCATTGTTGCCAATAAAATAGGATTTGCCCATACCTACAAAATCAACTGATGGTGCATCTACACAAGGAAAGATTTCAATTAATTTAGTTTCAAGTATAGAAAAGTCGATGCTGTCATATTTGGCGTCTGTAAATAAATCTATATCAATTGATTCTCTATGGCCTAATTGAAGACTTAATGAAGTCCCTCCAACAATTCTAAAACTATTAAACTCTTCAATTAACATTAACTGTTTAAGAGAATTCCAAAGCAATTCCGAAACGGTATTTAAGTATAACTCCATTTAGTTATATTAAATTATGCGCGATAATATTCTTTTCAAAAGTAGGCAAGTAACTTTTTTTTATTGATTTAATCTCCTTGGAAATAGTTTTTCTTCCATAGAATCTAATAATTTCATTTATTTCAGTTTCGTTCCCTCTTTCTAAAATTCTTTTTATAATGGCTTTTTTATTTTTGTTCCAGTCAATTTTATTAAAATTAGTATCCCAAAAAATTATTCTCCTTATGTTATTGATATTTGGAGTGTCTTTTATTTCAGATTCCATTATTATTTTTACGTCATAACTTGCCTGTAATAACATAAAGTAATCTGCATCAGTTCTAAACACTTTTGATAATTTAATAGAGAGACTAGGGTTAATGTCTCTCCTTTTATTAAGAATAGCACTTATGGTTTGTTTATGCTCCCCAATAGAATCAGCTAACACAGAGCTTTTTAGATTTCGATTGTTTAATTCCCATCTTAATAATGTGCCTGGATGTATTCCTTTAATTTTATTTAATCTTGGTAACATAATTTAGGTGTTCAATGTAAAAATAAAAAATATTTACTTGGTAAACAAAAATGTTTACCAAAAATAAACGATATTGTTTACTTTGAATCAAGAATTATACCAGATTTACATTCATAAACTAGGCTGTTTGCTAAGGGTCTTTTGTATGAAACGTAGCGTGCAAAAAGACACTATCTTTTGGGATTAACACAGAGCCGTCCCGAAACTTCCTTTAGATTATATTTTGTTTTTAACTTATCAATTTTAAAAGCCAAACGTAAGTTCACGAACACCGATTTAAAGTAATAAAAAAATGTGAGCTAAATTAAAAATTTGGCGGACTTTGCAAATATGCATAAACTTTGAGTTTAGCACTTATTAGCTATGTTTTATAGGACAAGGTGTTTGGCGATAGTAATTTTATTTTTTTATTAATTTAAATACACTTTCATTGTCGTTTACAATTAATAGGTACAATCCGCTCTGTAATTGTGAAATATCGATTTTTGTTGACGACGAAATGATTCTAGTTGAAATCAATTTTCCTAAATAATTGTATATCTTAACTTCTGTTTTTTCAATATTGTTTTCGAGTTGGTTAATGAAAACGAAATCAGTCGCAGGGTTGGGAAATAATACAAAGTCACTTGGCATGGTCAGTTCTTTAACACTTAGGGGGGGCTGAAATTCAAAAGCGCCTATATCGAAGCCTAATCCTTGAGGTCTGTCAGTTCCATTATAATCAGATAAAACTCCATCTAGTAATAAATCCGAACCAACATCAATTGCAGGACTAGTTATGCTTAAATTAAGAAAGGTCGACAAATTAGGGTCTTCACTCTCAAATTGAGGGTCAGTAATACCTAACTCCCAACTGTTTGCGATAGAATTGGATGGATAGGAATCTGCAAATGTGAATATTTCCGAAGAATTATTGTGAGCTAAATTATTCTTTAAGGTATAATCTGAACGTAAAGCTCTAAATCCAATAGGCTCATTAAAAGTTGTGTTTTGAAACAATACATTTTTAATTCCACTGTTTCCATCAAATCCCGCAAATCGATTTTGATAAGAAATGTTATTTATCACTTGGTTTTGTCCTGATTGTCCTGCACCACCCAACTTATATCCATTACCATCTCCAGCTGGTTGTTTGAGTGTCCCTAAAAAACCATTTCCCTCATTAGTATATCCTGAGTTATATACCCTATTCGCTTCTATAGTATTACCTCTACTAGACCAGGTATCGATACCATCATCGCTAATATTATAGACGATATTATTTTTGATTATTGTATGGCCATAGTCAGGATATGGCATTGTGTTTCCTGCCGAAATTTTAATACCATCTGTATTGCCACCACCACCACCAGTATTCGGGTCGTCATAGTCATACAAGTCGTGGACTATGCAATTTGTTATTGTATTGAATGAACATTGATAAGCGGTAATTCCAGAACCATATCCATTTCTAACAATTAGGGAGTTGAGGGTTATGTAGTCCCCTCCAGTGACAATAGTTCTCAATGCAGCAAATTGCAATTCAAATCCATCAAAAATTATGTTTTCTCCAGTAATAGTCACCAGATTTGGTAAATTAGAATTATTGGGGTCGACAGGAATAGATGACCCGTCTATTATTACTTGTTCATCAAGGTAGTTAGATATAAAGATTTGATTATCTGGCTGACCGCTATTAAGAATATCAAAATAGCCATCATATATTCCTTGTCTCACGAATAGTGTGTCCCCAGGCTGTAACATTGTTACTCCAAAAGATATTGTTTCCCAAGGTTGTGTAATTGTTCCGCTAGCACTATTTGAACCATTTCCTGCTACGAAATAAGTGCTCTGTGCTTCTACTTTAATGAAAAGAAATAAGCTAAATAGTAGTGTGATTTGAATTTTTAAGTTCATTTTTTTCTTATCGCCAACAGTTTACGTATGGTTTCGTTGCTTGAAGTACTAAGTTAATAAAAAAGTACCGAATGTTTGGTCAGTGTATAAGATTTTCCGGAGGAAAATCAGCAGCAATGAATTATACATTTTGTGCCTGTTGTAAAAGTCTCGTTAAAAACACGAATAATTCGTAACTTGTTTTACGCCAGTATTTAAGATTTATCAGGAGAAATTATTTGCAGATTTTCTGCTGAGTGATCGCGTGCCTAAGCATAATTTTTATAGGCGTTTAAAAGCCGAGATAGATTTAGATTTTTATATTTTCTTACCAAGGAATTTTATGGCAACAGTGGTCAAAAAAGCATAGATTCAGTTGTGTTTTTCAAACTGTGTTTAGTAGGCTATTTGGAGAATCTAATAAGTGATCGAAAGTTAATTTCTCATTGCAGTATGCGCTTGGATATCTTATATTTTTTGGGTTACGATATCGATGAAGAATTGCTATCGCATTCTACAATAAGTAGCACCCGTGAATTATTTCCAGAATTACTCTAAAACCCTTCCATTTTATCTTTTGATTCATCAGTTTTGGTGCATTGCGAATGGTGATTTAGCTAGCAAATACAGCATTAAGTAATAGGCACCAAAAAAAAAAGAGGAGTCGCTGATACAACGACTCCTCCATACTTTTTTGTAATTAAATTATTTCAGAACAACAATCTTAGATGTTTGAATAACATTATTGCTGGCTTTCATATTCAATAAGTAAACGCCATTAGAGAAGTTATTTAAATCAATTATTTCAGATTTGTTATGCGTATTGTAAAATTTTCCAGTCGTCACCAACTTTCCACTAATATCATAAATCTGGAAGCTTAAGCTTTTGCCCATATGGTGAGACAGGTCTAACTTAATGAAATCAGTAGCTGGATTTGGCGCTATGGCAATAGATCCAAATTCGGAGCTTTCTTCTTCCTCTGTTGACAAAATATTGGTCGGAACCATATCGATATAGCCTGACTGAACCCCGACTCCGCGGTTAAACACCTTCACATAAAGATCGCCCGATGCGGGATCGGGGAAGTAGGTTGTGCGGGTCGCTCTACGCAGGAATCTGAGTTGGCTGTTTCGTGGCAAAGCTTCCCCGTTTTCGAAGAACGTCGGTCGCATTTTGTCCGCCATGCCTTTGAACCGGAAGGTCACACTTTGCGATTTGTCAGGGATCGAATACTGAAGCAAGTTGAACCGCACGCCTTCGGTGTCGAAGTCTACGCCTCGTGGGAAATCCACCTGGTATTCTTCTCCCAGGACCAACTGAAGTCGTGGGCGGCGGTTAATCAAGATCTGGGTGTCCCGCTCATCTGCGTTGCCACCCATCTCGTACACCTTTCCCTTCGAATTAGTCATCCGCCAGCGGGCGTTTTCGTAGGGACTCTGGTGTCTCGGGAACAGCTGCATGTTTGCGACCCGCTTCTGGGTCAGCCCCGTGTAGTTGCCGTTAGTATCGAAAACCTTGTCTCCGTCGGTGGTATCAATGATCCAGTTATTTGAAGAGGTAACGATGGACCACCCGGCACCGCCGCCAATCCCCGAGGTCAACGAGCCATCAACGTCGTAGATCGTCTTCTGGGTATACTTCCGATTGGCTCCAACGCCTTCGAGTAGCTGGCCGTGACTTTCATCATCCTCCCAAGAAATACCTGAGAAATTTGCGTCGGGTCGATGCCGATCACCAATGTCAATGGCAAAGAGTGAACCGTTGGCAAAGCCTGCAATGTGAACATCCTCGAACACCGAGTAACCATGATACATCTGCAATAATCGATACCCATCATTGGCCTTTCGGAAACCTTCCTGGCGTGGTTGCACGTTGCCGCGACTGTAACCAACAAGCAGGCCACCATCGATCCGCATCGGATCAGAGTCCATCAACGCGATTTCATTATCGATAGACCGAAAATCGGGCAACTGCAGTGTGACGTTTGTCACCAGAGGGTAAAGCGCGGTACTGGTCTTGTAAAACGTGGTGTTGGAAAACACGGGATCAACGTTGTTGAAGTAGTCAACATTCTCACGAAATTGACCCGCATCGTCAGCTATGAAGCTTGAGTGCCCCCCCGGGATGACGATCAGCCCCGTTACCATGGAATGGCCCGTGTTCGAGTCGAATATCCCCATCTCTTCCAAGTCGGGATCACGCTGATACATTGCCCTAAGATACGGATCGGATGTCAACAAGGATTCGTTCGGAGTGCTGACCGGATTATCGGGCTGAGCGATCCAGAACGCGGTTCCGCCGGCCCCCGCAGCAATGTTGCCCACAAAATCATTCGTCGCGCCGGTGATCCAGAACGCCGCAGTTGAGCGGAAGCGAAGGCTACTATCCTGGAAACGATCCGAGTCGTCGACGATCATCGGATCCGCCAGGTTTTTGTTGCCACCTGTTCTATGAATGCCCAGGGCAATGTTGGCTTCGAATCGATTACCCCGTTCGACACCGCTTTCCAGGAAGAAACCATGCCCGTGAACGTCATGGGCCACCACATCTTGAATCAAGACATTGTCGGTTCCGTGAACCACGACCGCGCGGTTGTTTGAATTGGTAATGCTCGAATTACGCAAAATGTCACCGCTTTTGTCGCCACCGAAGTGCCAGTGAAACGGATAACGCCCAAGCCGTCCAGCTTGACCAAGTTGATCCAACTGGGCACCATCCATGGTGGTTTGCCCAGCGGTATTCATGATCATGATGTGACCCCCAATGCCGTTGGATGGTAGACCGGCTTCATTATCGCGATTGAGTTCAACTTCAGCCAGCAAGCGGTCGGAGCTTACCGGTGTGAACACACGCCAGTTGCCCGTCTCGCTTTGATGGGCTTCCCAGTTGCCGTCGCGGAAGCGAACCACCGCCACGTTGCGGTGTGCCGAACTCCATGAAATACCACGGAACCGCAGCTGCACCGAGGCCGACGAATACATCAAGTACGCCGGTCCGGATGCCGTAGAATGAACCCGGACAAGTGCGTCGGTATTACGCAGAGTCGTTGTCGTTCCGTCGACGACAAAGGTATTGCCATTGACGCGGAAATGGCTGGTTCTGATAACGTGTTCATAGCCGAGATTTCCGGATGAATAGCCAAGTGGGACGCCCTCAAACGAACCGGATTGGCCTTCTAGGCTCACGCCGGGAAGTCCTGACGGAATGATCTGTAGTCTCGCGCGGTCGCCAAACGAATTGTCTGTGTCCTGCGAATCGAGACCCTTGACCACAATGTTGCGACTGAGCAACGAAACTTCAGCACGCAAGTCGATAACATTGGGGCGGCCTATTGCTGGGCGGCTGCCCGGACGCAAATTATCGCCATAGCGTTCTCGCTCACCGTAGTGCCGATGAGTCGTTGGCCTATTGAGCGTCAGCCGCGTCCTCGTACCATAGTTCTGAACGCGGGTGATCGTGCGGACGTCTTCATCGGCGTACCTAAAACGGCTCGAGGCGATGACGATTTCGTCGCCAACCTCCCAGTTCAACCTCCCATCGGAGGCTATAGAAGTGTTCCCATCGAAGTTTCGCTCAATAACATTGTGCACTATGATGCTGTTAGAACCAGCCTCGGCAGTTTGCTCAAGCTTGGTGAAGCTCAGTCGCTCTTCACCAAAGAACTGCAAGCGACCGCCACCGGCGGCCATCAAGAACCCGTCATTGTTTTTCACGTTAAGGTTGCTGCCATTGGCAAGCGGAATTACATGATTGGCCAGAGGATTAGTACCCGTCAGGGTCAACGTGAAGTCACCAGTGTCGAAACGGTTATTTGCTGTTCCGATCTGGAACACACCACCGCTGTTTACGTGAACCCAGTCGGCCCTTAACGAACGGGTCTCGGGATAGGTCGAGTTTTCTGGAACTCTAAGCGTTCCGTGAACGACGACCTCGTCAACGTTGTGGTTGCCAGTAATATCGACCGTTACACCGCGAGAGATAATGACTCGGTCGTTGGCACGTGGAACCCTTGTATCCCATGTGTTAGCTGAGTCCCATGGACCGTCATTGGTAGCGGTAACAACAGTCTGACTTTGTACATTTTGAAAGGAAAAACTCATAGCTATTGCTAAAAGTATGTAGCTCATAAAATTGTTATAAGCGGCTATTTTGTTATTTTTCATCATCATTGAATACTTTTTTAAAATCAAGTTCATATTATTTAGAGATGTTATTTTGAGGCTCTTGTTTGAAACAAAAAATTATAAATTTCAAGTATTGTACGTCATAAAAATCCATTTTTTATCGCACTAGACATGATATGTCACAGAATTGAAAAAAAATATTTTACGATAAACAAATTTAAGCACTCCTAGTAAAAATATCGATATTCTACTATATTCATCAATAAAATTAGCTGAAGCACTTTTTTCAACGGCAAAATTAGTTTTAATTTAAATTTTTGATGTTAAAAGCGAATTTTATTGCGAAAACGAAAAAAAGTATAACTGAATCCATTTGCATGTATTATACGAGTTCTGATTTAAAAATACTTAAATACAATACAGGTGTTTTTTATTTGAGCAAAAATTAAAATGCAAGCATAGCGTTCTATCATTAAAACAAGCGGAATACCTCAAGCTTATTAACAATGTCAGCAAAATGTATAAGGTGTTTGTTTATGGTTAGTTGCGTGTTATAGCAACTAATTTAGCAAAAGTGTACGAGGGAGAGGAAATTCCAAGTAGATCTGAACAAAGCAATGAATTATACAAATTGCTAGCATTAGTTATTTTCTGATACTGTAAATTGTCGATACCCAAAGTGTCTAATTCGGGAGTGTTATAAAGCCAAATTTGTTGACTTTTTAACCTCATGTCTTGAATGTTTTTTTCTTGTTTGTAAATTATATACTCACCTCCTTTATTTTCATCTTCAATTGAAGTGAATTTACACAATTCGAAAGCATGATTCTTTTTATTAAAATAGAAATACCAAACAGGCTCCTTATCAATAGGGTTATAATTCACTTTAATAACATCATATTTGATGTCATTATAAGTTCTTTCGAAAATAGTATCATTTATTACAGCTTCAGAGTCTAATAATTTCATCGGCATCCCAATTAAATAAGAATAATAATCTCTAAAAAAAGTTATACCATTACAACCATAAAGCCATTTATATTTTGATGAAACCTCAGGTAACATTTCATTTAAAAC
Source organism: uncultured Flavobacteriaceae bacterium (assembly GCA_937937185.1). Taxonomy (GTDB): domain Bacteria; phylum Bacteroidota; class Bacteroidia; order Flavobacteriales; family Flavobacteriaceae; genus JAHDGB01. Next base: position 510 of record CALDCO010000245.1, on the reverse strand, counting down.
TATATTATAACAAGTATCTTTACTAATTTCTCCTTTATGTTTAATCTCATTTCTATACTTAATTCCATTTATAAATTCAGTACTATTTCTTAAAGAATAAATCTTAAAAACACCTTTATGATTGTCAAAGAAAAGTTTACTATCAGTTTTTGCTGCGACTCCTCCGTTTTCCCAAAAAACACTTGAATTTATTTCAATATTTGATTTGAAATGTCTCCAATTGCCATTCGGGTCATGATATGCAATGGAACGTTTTATCAGGTCTTTTGCAGTATTAATATCGTTCAGTATAGGTTCCTTTTTATCAGTATATCTACAAGCGAAAATTGTAAAAGTTATTAGCAAAAAAATATATCGATTATTCATTTTTTTTATCGGTATGAGTTTTCAGGACAAGTCAAAATTAATGCTAACGCTTTGTGTATGGTTTCGTTGCTGGAGCAACCAAGTTAGCAAAAAGAAATCTTATCATCATTATCATGATTTTTATTTAAGTAATTATTTCTATTT
>CALDCO010000244.1 GCA_937937185.1 uncultured Flavobacteriaceae bacterium | reverse complement strand
TTTTACAAAAATAAGAGCCTTAAAAAACCAATTATTCATTTTCTGGCAGGGTATTTTAACAAAACAATAATTGAATTTTCTCTGTAAACAGGAAGTTTCTCTATTAATGAATTAACCAGTTGCCATTTCGAATATAAATTTGCCCTATAAAAGCAAATTCTTAAACACACCTAAACAGGTTCGAAAAAATAAGATTAATAACTCCATTATTATTCATCGCTTTTTTAATAAAGAAGTTCGTAGTTATCAAATTCCAATAGCACTTTCTTGAGCTGAATGTAAAACGATTTAAATAACGTGAGTTTGACCTAAGGATTTAGAATAAAAAAGCCGTCAAATTGAGTGATTTTTCAAAGTGAAACGAAGAAAAATGGTATCGAAATTAGGCTTTTGATTGAAAATTTATTGGTCTTCGATACCATTTTCTATCGAAAATCACTGACTGACGTAAATTTTCTTGTGTCGAACTCAGGTTAAACATAATTAGTACACAAAAAAGCATGCTTTAAAGAAAAAAACAGATTAAAATCTTACCATAACCATCAAGTATTCAAAATTCACTTTATCAAAAAACAAAAAAACATATAGTAAAATAATCATACCCTAATTTTTAGGGGGTTAAAAATATAAATATAATAAAAATACATTTGAATACCCTATTTTTTTATGGGTTATTACACTTTTTATATAGATTTGGGACTTTAAAAATAAAAAAACAAAAAATTTATGAAGCGATTATTTACTCTAACATTACTTTTAACCACTATTTATTTAACCGCGCAAGAGGAAAAAGAGGTTCCTGAACAAAAATTTACATTCAGTGGTAGTGTAGACACGTATTACAGAACAAATTTAACAGCTCCTAACGACGATAATCAAATTGCACCTGGTACTTCTTTTGCAGATACTGCAGGCTTCTCTCTTGGAATGGCAAATATTATAGCGTCTTATGAAAAAGGAAAAGTAGGGGGTGTAGCCGACCTTGTCTTTGGCCCAAGAGGAGAAGCCGCAAGTGCCACCGTACTAAATCAATTATACGCCTTCTGGAATGTAAGCGAATCTACCACTTTAACAATTGGTAAATTTAATACTTTCCTAGGCTATGAAGTTATTGCCCCTGCAGGCAACTTTAATTACAGCACCTCTTATTTATTTTCTAACGGACCTTTTTCTCACACTGGCGTAAAAGCCGATTTTTCTCTCTCTGATGACCTAAGCCTAATGCTGGGTGTTTTTAACCAGACCGATATTACCGAATTTAATCCCGATGGAAGTTATGCTGTAGGGGCTCAGTTAGGATATAGTGGGCAATTTCTAAATCTACTATACGATAAAGCGGGTTTAGGTTTTGAAGTAGATTACACAGGAGGATTCGATGCTTCAGAAAAATTCTTTATTGGAATTAATGCCGCTTATGCTAATAATGAAGGTGAAGGGTTTTATGGTGCTGATGTTTACCCTCAGTATAGTGCTAATGATAATTTTACTATTGGATTAAGAGGTGAATATTTTGTAGTTCAAAGCGAAAGCGTATCAGAAAACCCTAGCATATTTACTGCGACGTTAACTGGCAGCTATGTTATAGATGACGATTTAATTCTTAAACCTGAGTTAAGATTAGATAGTGGTTCTGAAGATATTTTTATAGACACCGATTTAGCACCTACTAAAAGCCTAGCTTCTTTTGTTATGGCTGCTATTTATAAATTTTAACTAACTATTAAATAATTACAAAATGAAAAAAGTTGAAGCAATTATAAGAAAATCTAAGTTTTCTTCAGTAAAAAAAGCGCTACATGAAGTAGGTGTAAACTTCTTATCATATTGGGATGTTACAGGTCTTGGAAACGAAAAAATAGGACATGTTTATAGAGGCGTAGCTTATAGTACTAGCGATATTCAAAGGCGTTATTTATCTATTGTGGTGAATGATGATTTTGAAGAGATCACCATCAAAACTATAATAGATTCCTGTGCTACAGGAGAAGTAGGAGATGGAAAAATCTTTGTTTCAGATATCAAAGAAGTGTATAGAATTCGCACCGGCGAAAAAGGAGGCGATACATTAAAATAAATCAAGAATAAAAAGACAATAAAATATTATGGAATTATTAACAACAAATAATGTATGGATGATGATCTGTACAGCTCTTGTTTTCTTTATGCATCTGGGGTTTTCGCTTCTAGAAATAGGATTAACAAGACAGAAAAACACAATAAACATCTTATTTAAAAACATCTTTATCATTTGTGTTGGGTTACTATTATACTGCTTAATTGGGTTTAATTTAATGTACCCAGGAGATTTTAATGGTTTTTTAGGATTTGCAGGATTTGGATTAGAGGCGCCTTTAAATAGTGAAGGAGCTTTAGACTTAACCTACAGTGAAGGCTATACGTATTGGACAGACTTTTTATTCCAAGGCATGTTTGCAGCTACAGCAGCAACTATTGTTTCTGGAGCAGTAGCAGAACGAATAAAATTAGGACCATTTATGATTTTTGTAATTATTTACGTAGGTATTGTTTATCCTATTGCGGGCTCATGGAAATGGGGTGGTGGTTTTTTACATACCCTAGGAAATGAAGTAGATGCTGCCGGAAAACTAATTAAAGAAGCTGGGTTTTACGATTTTGCAGGCTCTACTTTAGTACACTCTGTAGGAGGGTGGGCTGCCTTAGTAGCCGTTTGGTTATTAGGTTCAAGAATAGGGAAATTTAAAGAAGGAAAAGTCTCTGTTATTTTAGGACATAATATTCCTTTAGCAACAACTGGTGTTTTAATTCTTTGGTTAGGATGGTTTGGTTTTAATGGTGGTTCTGTGTTATCTGCAGACCCTGCTTTAACTTCGCTCACGCTAGTTACTACCTCTTTAGCGGCTGCCGCTGGAGGTGTTGCTGCGTTTTTATTATCTACACTACTTTACAAAAACTACGATTTAACCATGTTTCTTAATGGAATCTTAGGTGGTCTTGTTGGTATTACTGCAGGAGCAGACCAAATGTCTCCTACTGATGCCATACTAATAGGCGCTATTGCTGGAATGATTATCGTAGCCGGTGTTGCTTTAATTGACAAACTGCGCCTAGACGATCCTGTTGGTGCTATTGCTGTTCACTTAATTTGTGGCATTTGGGGCACCTTAGCAGTTGGTTTATTTGGTGCAATGAAAGGTGTTGACCAATTTTTATACCAATTAACAGGTGTTGTTGCTTATGCTGTTTTTTGTATCGCAACGTCATTTATTATCATTTTTGTACTAAAGAAAACAGTAGGTATTCGAGTTTCGAAGAAAGAAGAATTAGAGGGGCTTGATGGGCATGAGCATGGCATGGATGCCTATCCAGATTTTAGATTAAACGAACACTAGTCTCATCTATAAAAAAAACTCACATTTCTAATTTAAAAAACCCGAAAAGATTCACTTTTCGGGTTTTTTTGTTTTCAAAAGCCAAAACAATTTTAACATAGTGCCACTTGTAAATTACTTTATTTTTGTACTTTTGAAACTCAAATATAAAGAGACAAGACATAGCTATTAGCAACCTTATCGGTTTTATATTTTCAGAAAAAAACCTGAAACAAATAGTCAGGATCAAAAAATGAGAAGACGTGTAAACTTCCCTGAATTTTATCGTCAAATCCCAAGTAACTTATAAAAAAATATGGCATATTTATTTACTTCAGAGAGTGTCTCTGAAGGACACCCAGATAAAGTAGCAGATCAAATTAGTGATGCTTTAATCGATCACTTTTTAGCATTCGACCCGCAATCTAAAGTAGCTTGTGAAACGCTAGTAACGACAGGGCAAGTTGTTCTTGCTGGCGAAGTAAAGTCTAACACCTATTTAGATGTTCAAAAAATAGCTAGAGATACTATTAACAAGATTGGTTATACTAAAAGCGACTACATGTTCGATGGTAATTCTTGTGGCGTATTCTCTGCAATTCATGAGCAAAGTGACGATATTAACAGAGGCGTCGATCGCGATAGCAAAGAACAACAAGGAGCAGGAGATCAAGGAATGATGTTTGGATACGCCACTCGCGAGACCGATAACTATATGCCTTTGGCACTCGACTTGTCGCATAAAATTTTAATAGAATTGGCAGAATTACGTAGGGAAAATAAAGACATTACTTATTTAAGACCAGACTCTAAAAGCCAAGTAACCATAGAGTATAGCGACGATAACACGCCGCAGCGTATTGATGCCATTGTGGTTTCTACACAGCATGACGATTTTGATAATGATGATAATATGTTGGCAAAAATTAGAAAAGATATCGTTACCCTATTAATTCCAAGAGTGATTGCAAAATTACCAGATCATCTTAAGTCTTTATTTAACGACAATATTAAATACCATATTAATCCTACTGGTAAATTTGTTATTGGTGGCCCGCATGGCGATACTGGATTAACAGGGCGTAAAATAATTGTAGACACTTATGGTGGGAAAGGGGCTCATGGTGGTGGTGCATTTTCTGGAAAAGACCCTAGTAAGGTAGATCGAAGCGCCGCTTATGCCACACGGCACATTGCAAAAAATATGGTTGCTGCTGGTGTTTGCGATGAAATTTTAGTACAAGTCTCCTATGCTATTGGGGTGGTTGAGCCTATGGGTATTTTTGTGGACACTTATGGCACATGCCCCTTTAACTTAACCGATGGCGAGATTGCTGAAAAAATTTCTAATCTATTCGATATGCGACCAGCAGCCATAGAAGAACGATTAAAATTAAGACAACCCATGTATAGTGAAACTGCTGCCTACGGCCATATGGGAAGACAAACAAAAACGGTTTCTAAAACATTTTCCAGACCAAATGGCGAAGACAAAACAATTGATGTTGAGCTATTTACTTGGGAAAAATTAGATTATGTTGATAAAGTAAAATCTGAATTTGGGTTGTAAATAACGTGAGTTCGATCTAAGGATTTAGAATGAAAAAGCCGTCAAATTGAGTGATTTTTCAAAGTGAAACGAAGAAAAATAGTATCGAAATTAGGCTTTTTATTGAAAATTTACTGGTCTTCGATACAATTTTCTATCGAAAATCACTCTGACTGACGTAAATTTTATCATAGAAATCACGTTAAATTATAATTACTTAAAAAGACTTTTACCACCTTTTTACAAACTATATATTACTCTAAACGTTACAAAGCGAGGCTGTATAAAATACGTTCTTGCACTAACTGAAAATGCTCCAGTATTTGTATTATTTTGAGATTGGGTATCCAATAAA
>CALDCO010000243.1 GCA_937937185.1 uncultured Flavobacteriaceae bacterium | reverse complement strand
AGCCTTGACAAAAGTTTATTAAAAAAGCCTGGAACAGCAACCGTTTTCCCTTTTCGCATGGCATTATAGCCATATCGTACTACTGATTTTGGACAAGCCATATTAAAGGAAATCTTATTATCTGAGGAAGTACTCGACACTACTTTTTGAAACGCTGTCTTTGTCGGGCCTGGACATAAAGCAGTAACCGTAACCCCTGTTCCTTTAAGTTCGTTTGCGATCGCTTCAGAAAAAGATAACATGTAAGCTTTTGAGGCATAGTACAAAGACATAAAAGGCCCAGGTTGAAACGCAGCAAGCGAAGACACATTAAGAATGCGCCCTTTACCACTTTCAATCATCCTTGGTAAAAATAATTTTATTAAATGCGTCGTAGTTAATACATGCAAATGTAGCATCGTAGATTCGCGTTCCCAGTTAGTTTCAGAAAAAGAGCCAAATAAACCAAAACCAGCGTTATTTATTAAAACATCTATCGGTTTATTTTTTAGCTTATTAAAAACAACAACAGCAATATTAGCCTGGCTTAAATCCTCTACTAATAGCATAACATCAGACTTACAAATCCCTGTTATCTCTTCTTTTACCCTATTCAACTTTAAAGTATCAATATCTACCAATACAAGATTATACCCATCTTTTGCTAATAAAAGAGCAAATTCATAACCTAAACCTGAAGCAGCTCCAGTAACAAGCGCCGTTTTTACCATTGTTTTTTGGGAAAAATTTAACACCGCAATATAATAAAACAAAACTATAGTTTTACAGATATTAAAGACTTCATGCGAAATATTAGGTTTTGCGCAAACCTTGTAAGGATATGGCTAAATCAATATAAAATAACACCAATATTCATAGAAAAAAACCCGTTGCATAAAAAAATTCACCTAAAAAAGGCGAATTTTTTCTTTACTATTATATCTAAATAAAAGTTATTTAATAATTAATGATTTACTATAGCTTTTATTGCCTGTTAGTATTCTATAAATATATTGACCCGCCGTTAGTTGGTTACCTACCTCTTTATTTATGTTAATACGGTTTTCTCCTGCAAAAAGTATTTCGTTTTTAAGCGTTCCTACTTCCTGTCCAAGAAGATTGTATAATTTCACATCGACATGTCCTGTATTTGGCATTTCTATGTGTATGTAAGGATCATCATCTGTATACTTCACATAATGCTTAAAATTATTAGAACTAAAAACAGTATCGTCATTGCTAAGAGATTCACATTCAAACCCTAAATTTAAAGTGTCGTAGCTGCCTCTTAAAATGACATCGTTTACCGTTCCAGGGTCTACACATAGCCAATCTATTAATACAGAAGCGTATAATTCTCTAAAATCTTTAGTGAATTTCAAATTTCCAGTGCGATCAGGATCTGATAAATCGGGATGTGTGCCTATAAATCCATTTCCATTTAAAGGACTACCAAAAAACATCGATTGAGAGGCCACTCCATGATCTGTGCCATCAGACCCATTTTCCCTTAATCTACGACCAAATTCTGATGTGGTCATGCATAATACTTTATCATCCCAACCTGCATTTGATAAATCACTATAAAAATGTGATACGCTTTCTGATAAATGTTCGATAAGCGCTTGATGAGGACCTGCTTGACCACCATGCGTGTCAAAACCACCTAATTGCACTAAAAAGACTTTTGTGCCTAAATTACCCTTAATTAATCTCGATACTACATTTAATTGATCAGAGAGACGCCCCTTTGGATAATTACCGAAGTCTGAAGACGCTTGAAAAGCATCATGAATCACACCCGCATAGTTAAATGTAGAGTTAATTGTATTTCTTAAAAATCCTTTTTGATCACCATGTAAACAGGGTGGTAAATTTTTAACATCGTATAATACTCCACTTTGAGCAATATCAAATAACCGTTCTACTCTTCCTACATTAAAACCATAATTCGCTTCTAAGCCATTAAAGGTTAAATTACCACTATTTCCTATTTGAATTGCTAAAGGCTTAACAGGTGGATTAAATATATAATCTGGATACAAATCTTCATAATAACGCCCCATAAAACCAGTGGTTTCCGAAGCAACTCCTGGGCTTGCTGTGGTCCAATTATCTTCACCTCCAAAATGAGATAAACTTTGCTTTTCATAACCAACACCATGCACTACTTTCATTTTGCCATCGCCCCATAGTTGTTCAAATTTAGGAGCATATTTAGGGATTCCAAAATCGTCATTTAGGTTAATTAAATTATTTTCTCTAATTCTTAAATCTGGTCTGGCATTAGCATAGGTGTCATAATCATAAATTGGTATTATGGTATTTAAACCATCATTTCCACCTTTTAATTCAATAATAATTAAAATTCTATCACTATCAGATTTATCAATAGCATTAATTAATGGAGATGGTTTAGAAGTTGATAATGCCGAGTTTGCAAAAGCTAAGGTTCCACCACCAACAAGACCTAAAGCTTGTAGAAACGATCTTCTATTCCATTGTTTATGCTCTTTAGGATTACAGGCACCTACTTTTGGTTGGTTATTTTTCTTATAGTTATTCATAATTTTTTATTTAAGTTGAAATTCAGGTATTTTCACAATGTGCTGCATTAACCTATACATTTGTAATCTCGCTTCATCCCAATTCGTATTCCATGAACCATCTTTAAAATATTGCTCTGGAACTGTATCTTTAAAAGCCACTAAAGCATCTTGAAATGCCATATCGTCTATGGTTAATTTATTTGTAAAGAAAAAATCTAAAATAGATTTTGTAACAAATTCTACATCATTAGAAGGACTACCACCAAGTACAACACGATTTATAAATGTTTTAAACTGCTCTTTATCATATCTATAAGCATGACTTAACGCGCCTTCAAGACCAAACCATCTATTTAGTATACTAGAAGAGTCAATCCAAGCTCTGTCTGTAGCCCATCCCTCGACTGAAATATGCTTGAGAATAGCTTGCCCATTTTGTTCAAAACTCGTTCTAATATCTCTACCACGAATAATATTTTCATCGTTAAACTTAAGATCCATTTCTCTGTACAAAAAAAGTAACAGGTCGGCAGGACTTTTTATAATGACAGACCTAGCTGCGTCATCAAAAAAGTGTTGACTTTTAAATAATCGCTTTAATACCGGCGCTATTTCAAAATTGTTAGCTACAAAAATGTCGGCTAACTTTTGTACTATGCCTTCACTCACCGTTGGACTTACGAAATATTGGTATAGTTTCTTACATATGAATTTGGCTATCTGTTGTTCCCTTTCTTCAAAAAGAATATCAATCACATCGTCATATCCCCAATTTCCAGTTCTGCCAAAAATTGTTTTCTCACCATCATCAAATTTACTAGGATTGAATTTTATAAATCCAAAATGGTTAGACTTGTCGTTCCATCCTGTAAATGCTCTCGCTGTCTCTACAATGTCTTCTTGTGTATAACCATTATCAACCCCTAGGGTGAATAACTCATACAACTCTCTTGCATAATTCTCATTAGGACTGCCTTTTCTATTTTGAAAACCATTAAGAAAGGTTAACATTGCAGAAGAAAGTCCTATTTCACGAACCATATCTTTAAAATTACCAATAGCATGTTTTTGCAACAGGTTAAGATATTCATACATATATGGAGGTTGCCAGTAGACGTCTAACGAAGCCACTATGTGGTTAGACCAAAAAACCACGAGTCTATCATGTAAATTACCCCTTTTATTCAATCGTTCATGCAATTTAGAAGACCATGCTGATCTAGTACCTATTACATTCGTACCATTGTCTCGAAAATCTTGGATAGACCAATTTGCCCATTCAGGCGCAGGTTCTGGTGGAGTGTCAATAGCTTCTTGAATGATCGCGTTAACCACCTGACCAGGTGTTTTTGTTAAAGCGTTGTCCTTTATGGCTGGTGTGGCCCCAAAACCCGCTCTTCGGTATAAGTGGATTACTTTTTGCCCATCCCAAGGATTATCAGCAGAAGGAAAATAATTGGTTAACGGCGCATTGTTACACATTAATGTAGTTGTTGAAGTCATGCTTTTCATTATAATTTTTTTTTAATTCAATGCAAGAATAACATTGGTTATCAATATTAATTAGTAGTCTATTTTTCGATCGAGAGAACACCGTAAACTAATGATATAAAATAATTAACTAACGTTTTAAAATCTCTTTAAAAAACCATCAATCTTAAATACATTTTAATTGAAAAATAATTTATTATATATACGCTTCATAGCCTTGTATTAGATTTTACGTATATCTTAACATATGTTAAATTAAATCATCTAGCAATTCATTATTCGTACTAAATAAGGAAAAATATTACAAAAATCATAGTTTTTAAGCAAAAAAAATCAAAAAAAACCATTGGTCAGGAAAAGCATACTTTTAATCCATATTTTTAGATTAACCAGCATTATTCGGCGTGTGTTTAATTTTAAAAAAAATTATTTGTTGCCTTTTAGAATACTATTACGAAATGACTAAGAGTTCATTTTTTTGTCGATTATTTTATTGTGTTTTCTCCTAAATTTACAACTATTTGTCATGAAAAAAACTGTTTTTTAATGACGAGTCAGAGGTAATAAAAGGTTGTTTTTTGTTCAAAAAAAGCAACCTTTAACAATTCCTAGGTTTTGGAGATAAAAACCTTTACAAGTAAAAACTTTAGATCATTGGTAGTAGATTCTCCTTTATGCAATTTTTGTAGTGCTTCTAAACCTATTATTTCCAAACCCAAATAGTGTGCGAGCGAGTTAATAAGCAAAAATCCCAGATCAAAATATCTTTTCAAAGAGGATTTTGCTGCAAATGAAATATCTCATTACAGTGTTCATAGTCATAAATTAACGTGATTTCTATGATATAAGAAAATTTACGTCAGTCTGAGGCTTGTGACAAAAATTTCATCTAGCAGGAATTTGACGTAAAATAATGGGAGCATTCCTAAAGGACTGTAGCCTCCTAAAAACAGTCCTCTTTTCTTTTTTTCATTAAAAAGAAACAAAAAAGGCTAGGTTTACGAAAGTTTGACTAATTTTTTTCACTCGATGCCTGAATTTTAGAAACTCGCTGACTCAAACAATCTGAAATTCTGCGGCAGCTTCACTTCAAATTTTACATCAAACTTTCGTAGGCCATTAAAAAATCATATTAGCTACATAAATGAGTGTTTTAAAGCAATTCTACTATCTGTTGCATCCAGCGATAAATAGCAGTCATTTTATTAAATTAACGTGAGTTCAATCTAAGGATTTAGAATGAAAAAGCCGTCAAATTGAGTGATTTTTCAAAGTGAAACGAAGAAAAATTGTATCGAAATTAGGCTTTTGATTGAAAATTTACTGGTCTTCGATACCATTTTCTATCGAAAATCACTACCATTGACGTATTTATTGACTTACTGTATTATAGTTAATTGACATTCCTAATTCTTTAGCCATTCTGATCACATTTCTTTGTTTACTCAAACACAGGTATTTAAACACTACGCAATATATCGGTTATTTTATGGCTTGACTCTATACTTAAAAGATACGTCAGTTTATACACTGGATAAAATTTTATTGGATGTCTCTGACTGACGTAAATTTTATTACATAGAACTCCTTTAAATTAATTCCTTAAAAAATAACGAGTTACTGAACACGTCAATGATAGATTGAACTCAGGTTAAATTAACATAAAACACTCTGTTCAATAATTTATTTATACAATTATTAATCAACAGAGGACGTCTCCTATAAAAAAAATGAACTACCAACGCAGAGCGATCGAGGTAGTTCATTTCTTTACACACTTTTAAAAAACAACACTGCGTATTCAGGATTAGGGAAATTTACTAAAATCCTGTAATTTATTTTTTTATAACTTTTTTTATAGCTAATGTATTACCATCTGTGTCATTAAGTTTAAGCATATATAATCCAGAAGATAAATTAGATACATCTAAAGTTTTATTAGCACTATTTACTTCACTCCTAGTCATTACTTTTGTCCCTAAAATGTTATACATTTCAATACTAGAAATTTTTTCATTATTAGGGACTTCAAAAGTTAATTTGTTATCGGTTACAGGATTAGGGTAAACCTTAAATTTTGATATGTTTTTATCTTTTACACTTAAAATACCATCATTTTTAAAAGAAATCCATGACAACTGTTCTGACTCAACATTCTGAGTAAAAAGTAGTGTTGTCGCTCCTGTATTTACATCTACTGTTCTTAATTCGCCAGTTGCAACATCAAGATTAAAGCTAGCCATATATAAAATATCGTTGTTATAATCCCATTCTAAATCCTGACCAAATTCGGCATCAAAACCAATTTCACCAATAAAAACAGTTTCTCCTGTAAGTTTATCGATAGAGTAAAAACCATCCGTTAAGACATCATAACCAAACATTGATCCTTCCCCGTTAATAGCAATGGCTATAGCAATAGGCATAGTACTTAGTGTAGCTACTTGTGCAGCTTCAAGACTCCTTAAGTCTATTTTATAAATTATAGAGGTAGCTTCAAAGTTTGTAGATACGCCAAATAGTTCTCCAGATAAGGGATCAAATTCTAAACCTGTCCAATTGTGGCCCACTTCGGGTGGAATAACACCTAAGAATTGATAAAATCCTTTTTCCACGTTAAATCTATAAAATTTATGGTCTTCGAAGGTCACAGAATAAGCAATACCTACTTCGGTAAACGAGACATCTCCAGCGTTTTCATAAGAATCTGCTTCAGATGGTGATATGCTCTCAAAACCATTTACATCAGGATTAGAATAGCTTCCTAAAAGACCACCTGAACCACCAATGTATTTCACTGTATGGAGAGGGTTATCGAAAAATAACGAACTATTTAGTTGATTGACTTGTGCGTTTTTTATTGGTTTTGTTATGGTCTTATTTGCTTTAAGAACAGCTTTTTGAGAGAAGCCAATCTCAATAACAAATATTAGTATTAGGAACGATAGTAATTTAGTTTTCATCTGGTATAAGTTTAAATTTTTTTTGCGAATCTATAACTTTTCCCCTAATTTACATGTTAAATTTTATGAAATTAGTAGTTTCAAACGCCAAAATATCCGAATATTTCGATGTATCAAGTGTTATATCCGATATTAGGTCATATCGTAGAATAAGCACACCCAAAATAATGCAGGTTAAGCAAAAAAACCATTGATTTATAAAAACACACTTTTAACCCCTCATTTTTAGATTAAACATAAATAAAACAGGAAACTAAAACCACTATTTGCGATCTACATAGTCTTGTAAATATTTAAAACGCCGAGTTAATTGTCCGTTCTCGGTGATTTTTGCTCTTTCTAACACCCCATTTTCATCATTATTAAAAAAAGCTGGAATAACATGTTTTAAAAACATCGTTCCAAAATCTCGACTAGCATTATCTGGCAATTCACAAGGCAGGTTATCTACTGCCATAACTACTATTGCGCTATTATTTTTGTAGTCTACTTCATTTTCTGTTTTAGGATCGTAACCATAAATGGGGTTTGCAATAGTAGAGGCTCTAAGCGTAGAAGCCACAGGGCCATCAATATCACAACTAATATCTGCTACTAATTTTATATTAAACGCTTTCGATTTTGCATCTTCTCTGGTAAATAAATAAGGCGCACCTTCACCAAAGAAATGTCCTGCAATAAAGACATCACTTACTTTGGCGAACTTCATAAACGTAGACTTGTAATCTTTAGCATTATTATAAAAATCTTCTCGGTCTAACACTTTCCCGTCAATACGCGTGTTGTAATCTAACACATCTATTTGAATATATACAGGCTCTTCGTATGTTTTAGTAAGATACGCTTCAACGGGAACCTCTTTGATATTTAAATAATCAAGAACCTCTTTTGCTCCGCTTCCTACTTTTCCAGTGCCAGTAAGCACTATCTTGAGATTTGGAATCGTAAGTTTATCTAGTTCAGAATTTAATTCGTTTCTATTTTTTAAACTTTGGGCTTTTGGTAAATTAAAAATATGGTGCTTCAAACCATACGCCCTAAAACAGTTATAAGTCCCTACTACTCCCGCATAATAACCAAAACCTATAAGTCTATGATTTTTTTCATTAACAATGGTTTCATGATCATATAGTGTTATATTTTTTTCTAAAATAGCTTTTAGTAATTTTCTATTATAAGGCTGCTCCTTTATGGTATGACTGAAAAAAAAATAGCTTTTATTAGGAATTAAAGCTTCAATCGGAACCTCTTTTACCCCAATCATCACATCTGCATCTGCAATATTATTAGAAACCTCGATTCCTAAATCTGAATAGTCTTCATCCCTAAATACTCGAACCTCAGAAGATTCTACAATTAATTCTGCTTCTTTATATTTAGATTTAAATTCGACTAAGGCTTCTGGAGAAAAAACCACTCTTCGATCTGGTGGGTCTTTTCGTTCTTTTATAATGGCAAATTTCATGGGTATCTATTCATTGTTTTTCACTTGAGACACGGTACACTTGTATCGTTATTCTATAAAATTAAATTTAAGCCGTAAGTGTTTTGTTAAAAGTAATTTTAATTTATTTACTGATATCGCATTCACAACACAAAAAAAGGTTCTAGAAAATTATTTGAACGAAAATAGTATGAATTGTAGGCTTAAGCAAACTTTTTAGTAATTTTGCATGGACATTAAAAATGACGTGATCCCAAAAACAAGTTTGGGATTGAATTCGTTTAAGAAAAATAAATTTTTCTCACGCATTAAAATGGGGTCGACTGGTTTTGACAGCGAGATTAATTAAATAGTAAGCACGTCGAGTAATGGCATTGAACTCGTAAAACACTAAGTCAACTTTTTAAACGGCGAGAATAACTACGCTTTAGCTGCCTAATCTGAATTATAGTAGGATTAAGCCTCGGTACACCAGGTGTACAAGCTTTATGTCTCCAGAAAGCCTTGATTGACGGCGTTCTACTTTGAGGCATCGTAAATGTCGATATAGATAAAGTAGCGCTTTGATGCTTTATTGAAACTAAAGAAGATAAGTTATAAGTGGGTTGTCTTTAACCAGCTTATAAACGAAAACCTAAGAAAAGAATAAACGTGTAGAAAGCTGTCTAGTTACTTGTTTGGACGAGAGTTCGATTCTCTCCGACTCCACAATTAACTCCCGTATAGTTTATTATACGGGAGTTAATTATTTAAGGTGTCAATTTAGGTGTAAGTACATCCTTTTTTAAGCAGATTTTAGTATCGTTTTTTGCTTATAAGATTCCATTAGCTTCTTTGCTCTTTTCACCAAAACTTTTGCCTCAACGCTCTCGCATCCTATCCTATAAAATATATCAGCATAACCATTGTAGGCGTCATTTGAACTCTCTCTATCTAATTCCTCCTGTTCATCGAAGCTTAAACCAAATAACATGAAATCAATTTCAAATGGTAATGCTGTTTCTATATCCTTATACCTTGAAATTAAACGCCAAAAATCCACCAATTTTCTAGCCGTTTCTAAATACTCTACTAATTGTGAATCTGTTAAAGTAATCTCATTGAAAATAGATTTCATTATTTCATAATAAATATTAGTGCTAATACGAATATCTGAACCAGATGCTTTGTATAAAGAGTTCGCATCTTGTATTACATTAATTATGTTTAATACCTCTATAGAGTATTTAATTTTACTCATTCCTTCATGAACATCTTCAACATTTAACATTAAAAATTTATGCATGCTATTTTCATTTTTAAATAATTTTTTTGACTGATCGCTACTTAATACCATAGTTTTAGAGTTTAGTTATTATCGTTTCTGTTTTATTATACTTTTTCAAATATAACAGAAATAACAATGCAATCAAACTAAAATGGTTATTTTATTGTAAATAATTATCGTTTATGTTTAATTTATGTATCTTTACAATGAATTATAAAATAAAAATAATGAGCGTTTTAAGATTAAAAGATTTATTAAAAGAAAAAGAAGTAACAGGAAAAGAGTTAGCAGCTACTGTGGGAGTAACCGAGAATGCAATTAGCATGATTATAAATAATAAAAGACAACCACGATTTGAGCTATTATTGCAGATTGCAGAAACATTAAATGTTGATATTCGAGATTTATTCAAACCAAGTAAGGATACAAAAAATGAAACTATTTACGTCAACCGTGAAGGAGGGTTTATTCCTGTTGGGTCGTTAAAGATCACTTGATGAAAAAGAGTGAATAAAAAGCTCTTTCATTATTTATATTTAATCTAAATTACACAACACGATATAATTTTTAACTATTTTGATTATCTTTGTAAAGTCTATAGACACAAGCAACCCAAAGTATTAATTGCTTTGGCCAGCCTCTTTAAGGGGCTTTTTTTTTGCCTTATGTTCAACTTATGAATAATACATCTTCAAAAAAAATAGTCAACTTCTACATTGATGGTTTCAACTTTTATTTTGGTTTAAAAAGAATAACAGAACACAAACCAGACTGGAGAAAATTTTATTGGTTAGATCTTGTTAAGTTTTGTTCTCAATTTCTAGAAAATAATGAAGTACTAGGTAAAGTGAACTACTTTACCGCTAGACCAATTAACAATGAGAAAAGAAAAAGACAAAACATACTTTTGAATTGTAATAGAAAGTTATATCCTGAAAAACTCATAGTAACCTATGGAAGATATGCAAGCAAAAATGTTAAGTGTAAGGCTTTTGGTGGTTGCAAGAAACCTTATGAAGAACCAGAGGAAAAAGAAACAGATGTAAACCTTGCAATTCAGATGATTATTGATTCTTATGAAAAAAAATGTCAAAAAATGATTCTTGTTTCTGGTGATACAGATTTTGTTCCACCTCTAAAAATCATAAAGAACAAACACAAACATATTCAAACGATGATATTATTTCCGCCTGGACACAGATCAACTCATCTAGATCAAATATGCCCCTATAATAAAGATTTGGAAAAACAGAAACCAAAATGGAATAAAGCGATTATGCCTGATAAAGTTGAGTTTGTAGACGGTAAATTCTATACAATTCCTGAGAAATGGAAGAAAAAGAATGCTGTACCAGTCCAATAACTCTTTTCAAACAACACCTCCTTTTTTACCGTTGTAAAAACAGTTGACTTCGTCTTCCTTTTTTGCGGTTTCCGAAAACTCTTTTTTAGCATGCGAAAAACAATTTAAAAAATATCTTCGTATATTACCTATACCCAATTAACATACTTATGAAAAACCTAATCACATTTTCAATTATAATATTTATTATTTCTTGCAGTCAAAGATCTCAAAGAGAAAAAACAAGTGTGATTTCCTCAGTCAAAAATAGAAATTTCCCTATTAAAAATGGACTTTTCCCAATTAAAGAATACGGAAAATGGGGATACATAAACTCAAAAGGTGAAACAATAATCAAATGCGAATATGATCTAGCAAAATCTTTTTCAGAAGGCTTGGCAGCAATCCTTGATGAACAGAAAGGCTGGGGGTTTATAGATACAACTGGTAAAATAATTATTGAACCAAAATATCCTTATGTTGGGGAATTCTCTGACGGGATTTGTAATGTAAGATATAGAAAAGAAGCAAATATTGTTAATGCTTATATTAAAACTAATGATTCCATTGCTTTCATATCTAAATATGAAAAAAATATAAGTCCATTTGTAGATGGAAGAGCTACAGTAACTATTAATAATGAAGTATGTGTTATAGATAAAACAGGAAAAATTGTATTTAACACACATTGTCCAACCGGAGGGGGATGGCCTCCTCAGGATGGTGTAATTCGAGTATGGACAAGAACTGGTAGATGGGTTAAAGAAGGACTTTCTGAAGTGTGGACAGGGGATTCAACAAAGTATTATAATAAAAATGGAGAGCTTTTTTTAAAAATGGAAGAAAAACATGATAATTT
>CALDCO010000242.1 GCA_937937185.1 uncultured Flavobacteriaceae bacterium | reverse complement strand
TGCTTCATAAAATCATACCCAACCACGAGATTGTATTTTGGCCCAAGAATTTGTGTATCATTCCAAAAAATTTCACCTTTTGCGAGATCTAATTCACCATATAATACTTTAAGTAAAGTGCTTTTTCCTGAACCACTTTCGCCAATTATTGAAAGGTGTTCTCCCTGTTTCACCTGAAAAGAAAGCGCTTTTAATACAAAGGTTTTATTATAACCAAAAGAAATATTTTTTACTTGAAGCATATTAAAAAGGTGTCATTTTGAGGTTTCTTTTAATTAGTAATGCCATTTATTGTAAGAGATAAGAGGTACAATTCCACTATTCTCGATACACTCCTCCTAAAAGTCGAAGCACTCGAATTGACGCTTTCTTCGATATACTTTTTCTAAAGTCGACGCATTTGAATTGATACTTTCATAGATATACCTCTCTTAAAGTTGATGCATACAAATTGACATCTTCTTTATACTTTTTTTAAAATTGAAGCATTAAAGCCAAATCTTACATCATAATGATATTCATTTATCCTTTAACTTTTTCCTTGGTTTTACTGGGTAAAACATCAAAACCCATGTTATATAATGTAAACCCAAAAATATCGGCATACTGTTCTATCGTTTTACTTACAGGCGTTCCTGCACCATGACCGGCATCGGTTTCAATACGAATAAGCGTGGGATTATTTCCAGATTGTTTGGCTTGTAATTCGGCTGCGAATTTAAAACTATGAGCAGGAACAACACGATCGTCATGATCTCCTGTAGTCACCAAAGTTGCCGGGTAATTCATGTTTTCTTTTACATTATGAACAGGGGAATAGCCCTTAAGGTATTCGAACATTTCTTTACTGTCTTCGGCAGTACCATAATCATAAGCCCAACCCGCACCCGCTGTAAAGGTATGATAGCGTAGCATGTCTAGCACCCCAACTGCTGGTAAAGCCACTTTCATTAAATCTGGACGCTGTATCATGGTGGCGCCAACTAATAACCCGCCATTAGAACCGCCACGAATGGCTAAATAATCTGGAGTGGTATATTTTTCAGCAATTAAATATTCGGCGGCAGCAATAAAGTCATCGAATACATTTTGTTTTTTAAGTTGAGTTCCAGCATCATGCCATGATTTACCATACTCGCCACCGCCTCTTAAATTGGCAACAGCATAAATACCCCCCTGTTCCATCCATACGGCATTCGTAATACTAAAAGAAGGGGTTAAACTCACATTAAATCCGCCATAGCCATATAAAATAGTTGGGTTTTTACCATTTAATTCGATGCCTTTTTTATAGGTAATAATTAAAGGTATTTTTGTGCCGTCTTTAGAGCTGTAAAACACTTGTTTGCTTTCGTAATCATTAGAAATAAAATCGATATCTGGCTTTCGATATAATGTAGAGACGCCCTCTTTTATGTTGTATTTATAAATCGTTCCTGGGCTAATATAATTGGTAAAGGAATAATACAATTCGGTATCTTCTTTTTTAGCATTAAACGCTCCAGCACTCCCAATACCAGGAAGTTTCACTTCTCGAACGTATTTCCCATTATAGTCGTATTGCAGTGTTTTTGAAATGGCATCTACCATATATTCTGCAAAGAAATACCCTCCTCCAGTAGATGGAATGAGGACGTGTTTGGTTTCTGGAATAAAATCGATCCAATTTTTGGGTGTTGGATTTGAGGCTTCTACAGTAACTATTTTTTTATTAGGTGCATTTAGATTTGTAACCAAAAACAATTTGCTTCCCACATTGTCGATAACATAAGTATCACTATTGGTATGCCCTAAAATTTCTACTAGCTTAGAATTAGATTTTGTTAACGCTTTTATATATAATTTATTTCCCGAGGTGGAGCTACGAGGACTTATTATTAAATACCGATTATCTTCTGTAACCGTTGCACTAATATAACGGTGCTTTTCTGAAGGCGCCCCACCATAAATTAATTGATCGTCTTTTTGCGCCGTTCCTAATTTATGGTAGTACACTTTGTGTTGATCGGTTTTTGCCGATAAATCACTGCCCTTTGGCTTATCATAGCTAGAGTAATAAAACCCTTCATTTTTATACCACGACATGCCACTAAATTTTACATCAACGATAGTGTCTTCCATAATTTCTTTCGTCTCAGTATTCATAATTAGAATTTTTCGCCAGTCGCTACCTCCTTCAGAAATACTATAGGCTAATATTTTTCCGTTTTTTGAAAAACTGGCACCTCCAAGAGAAATGGTGCCATCGTCTTTAAATGTATTGGGATCTAAAAATACCTTCGCCGTTTTGGGATTTGTTCCAGTTTTATATCTATAAATAACCGATTGGTTTTGTAGGCCATCATTCTTATAAAAATAAGTATAATCACCCTCTTTAAACGGCGCGCCTACTTTTTCGTAATTCCATAGTTGAGTTAAGCGGTCTTTAAGTGCTTTTCGGTAAGGGATATGATCTAAATACCCAAAAGTGGCTTTGTTTTGTGCTTTTACCCAATTTTCAGTGTCTTCACTTCTATCGTCTTCCAACCAACGGTAGGGGTCTTTCACAGTAGTTCCAAAATAGTTAGTCACCGTATCTACTTGTTGTGTTTTAGGGTAATTAACGGCTATTTTTTCAGATTGTTTTTGATCTTTTTTACAAGACATAACGGCTATTAATGTGATTAGGTAAAGTGTGTGTTTTATAAAAAACGTGGTTTTAATGCTCATAAGTTTTATAGTTGAAGAGAGAAAATTTATTTTACCTAAATGTATAAAAAAAGCTCATGTTTATGGCGACATGAGCTTTTTTAATGTTTTTTTAACGCAATCGTTGTTTAACCAATGGCTTCTGCCGCTTTGAGTATATTCTCTTTTACTAAATACTCGGCGATTTGAATGGTGTTTGTTGCCGCACCTTTACGGAGGTTGTCACTTACAATCCATAAGTTAAGGGTATTGGGTTGTGAGCCATCACGGCGAATACGACCTACAAAAACCTCATCTTTACCATTAGCATATAAGGGCATTGGATAAGTGTTTACATCGGTATTGTCTTGTACAATAACGCCATCTGTTTCATTTAATAGTTTACGAACTTGTGTTAAGTCGAAATCTTTTTCAAATTCTACATTCACGGCTTCACTATGTCCGCCAGCTGTTGGAATTCTGACAGCGGTGGCCGTTACAGCTATCGTTTTATCGTTAAGGATTTTTTGGGTTTCGCGAACCAGTTTCATTTCTTCTTTTGTATAGCCATTTTCTTCAAAAACATCACAATGCGGAATGGCATTTTTAAGTATGGGATAATGATAAGCCATTTCTCCTTTAATACCAGCCATTTCATTTTCTAATTGTTTTACTGCTTTTACACCCGTTCCTGAAATGGATTGGTAAGTAGAAACCACTATACGTTTAATTTTATACGCATTATGCAGCGGGGCTAAAGCCATTACCATTTGAATGGTAGAGCAATTGGGGTTTGCAATAATTTTATCGTTTTCAGTTAACTGAGACGCATTAATTTCAGGAACCACTAATTTCTTACTTTCATCCATTCTCCAAGCCGAAGAGTTATCGATTACAGTGATTCCTGCTTCAGCAAATTTAGGCGCCCATTCTAACGAGGTATTGCCTCCAGCAGAGAACAAAGCCACGTCTGGTTTTGCTGCAACTGCATCAGCCAAACCGATTACAGTATATTCTTTATTTTTAAAAATGATTTTTTTTCCTACGGAACGTTCTGAAGCAACAGGGATTAATTCGGTTACAGGAAAATTACGCTCTTCAAGTACAGTTCTCATTACTTCGCCTACCATACCTGTGGCACCAACGACAGCTACTCTCATTTACTTAGGTGTTATATTAATAAATTTTAAGACCACAAAATTAGACATTAATTATACGTTTAGAGCAAAAAAAAGACTTCAAATTTCTAAAAATGAAGTCTTTTAACAATAAATAACG
>CALDCO010000241.1 GCA_937937185.1 uncultured Flavobacteriaceae bacterium | reverse complement strand
GTACATCAGTCTGAGTGATTTTCGATAGAAAATGGTATCGAAGACTGGTTAATTTTCAATCAAAAGCCTAATTTCGATACAATTTTTCTTCGTTTCACTTTGAAAAATCACTCAATTTGACGGCTTTTTCATTCTAAATCCCTATGTGGAACTCGAGTTATAAAACGAAGCTGTGGTCACTTAGCGAAATCGAAGTGAAGGCAGAACCAAGTTTTAAACAAAAGTAATTACTAAAACGCTCCCTTTTTTAAGGGAATACTATGGCACAAAAACCAGGAATACCCAAAGGCACAAGAGATTTTAATCCACAACAAGTGGCAAAGCGTAACTATATTTTTAATACCATAAGAAAGCAATTTGAAATCTTTGGTTTTCAACCCATAGAAACCCCAAGTTTTGAGAATTCCGAGACTTTAATGGGAAAGTATGGCGAGGAAGGCGATCGTTTGATTTTTAAGATTTTGAATTCGGGCGATTATTTATCTAAAGTAGATGAAGCATTATATACTGAAAAAAATGCAGCTAAATTAACGTCTAAAATCTCTGAAAAAGCCTTGCGCTACGATTTAACGGTTCCTTTTGCAAGATATGTAGTACAACACCAAAACGAAATAGAGTTTCCGTTTAAGCGCTATCAAATGCAGCCTGTATGGCGGGCAGATCGCCCACAAAAAGGACGCTTTAGAGAGTTTTACCAATGTGATGCCGATGTTGTGGGTAGCGATTCACTTTGGCAAGACGTCGCGTTCGTACAACTGTACGATAGTGTTTTTTCTGCTTTAAAATTAGAAGGCGTTACTATAAAAATCAACAATCGTAAAATTTTATCTGGCATTGCTGAAGTGATTGGCGCAAGCGACCAATTGATTGATTTTACTGTGGCTTTAGATAAATTAGATAAAATAGGCGAAGTAAAAGTGAAAGAAGAAATGCGTAATAAAGGCATTTCTGAAACTGGCATACAAAAATTACAACCTCTATTTAGCTTATCGGGTAATTTTGAAGCGCAAATAGAGCGTTTAAAACCCATTTTAAGTGCTTCTGCTGAAGGCAAAAAAGGAATAGAGGAATTAGAGTTTATTAATAATGCCATAAGCGCATTAGGATTAAAAACGGCCAAGTTACAACTAGATGTCACCTTAGCGAGAGGTTTAAATTATTATACGGGTGCTATTTTTGAGGTTTCTGCTCCGGAAGGGGTAACTATGGGATCTATTGGCGGCGGTGGTCGTTATGATGATTTAACGGGTATTTTTGGATTGAAAAAGGTAAGCGGTGTGGGCATAAGTTTTGGTTTAGATCGCATTTATATGGTGTTAGACGAATTGGAATTGTTTCCTGAGACCATTACTAAAACCACCGAGGTGTTGTTTATTAATTTTGGAGACCAAGAAGCCTTATTTAGTTTGCAAGCAATAAAAACATTACGAGAAAACTATATTAAAGCAGAATTGTATCCAGACGCCGCTAAAATGAAAAAACAAATGACCTATGCCAATAAGCGAAAGATTCCATTTGTGGTTTTAGTAGGCGAGGAGGAGATTAAAAATAACGAATACACCCTTAAAAATATGAGGTCTGGCGAGCAAAACAAACTGTCCTTGCAAGCCCTAATTGAAACTGTTATTGGTTAAAATTTGCTTTATTACACTTCAAGAATAGCAATGTTTTTGATTGGTCTCAAATGTAGTTCAAACTATGCACTTTAGTGCATTTCGCTTTAGCTTCTAAAAATTTTATAAAGCATAATGAGTTTGTTGTTAACATATTGAAAAATAATATTGTTCTTAGTGGTGTTTGCGTATTATTCCATACTGCTGACTTTGGTCAGATAAAAAAACCTATGGTACTTTAGTCCATAGTGGTTTAGTTTTATAAAGTCTTTGGAAAGTATTATAAAATTAAACCCAAATTTATTTGGATTGTAGACCGTACAGCTTAAATTAAAAAATCCCGAAAAATGAATTTCGGGATTTAATAAAAGTATTGATTTGCATACTTAATAAAAACTTAAATCTTAGACTATTTATTCACCAACACTTTTTTCGATAACACTCCATTCTCAGTACTTATAGTAAGCGTATAATTACCTGTACTTAAGGCCGGAATTGTAATTTCGTTATAATCTATACTTTTAAGTTTATCAAATTTAAAGACTGATTGGCCAGCCATATTAATTAACTCTAGTGTGTTTAGTTTTTCTAAACTAGGGTTATTAATCACAACTACTTGATTGCTGTTTGCTAAATAGAAATCAATATCTGTGTCGTATTCATAATTCGTGTTAGATGAGTCGTCACTTAATAAATATAGTGAAAACCTGATGTAAAAGCGATCTAAATACTCGCCAGCAGGCAACTCTACAGTGAAATCACCTCGACTTAAATCGTATTGTCTGTCTTTAAGGCGATCATATAAATAAATACTTAAACCACTAGGTGCATTTTCTAATTTATCTAGTGTAATTGAGTTTTCTCCATCTGAACTGGTTTTAATACCTATAGGCAGTATGGTTTGTGCATTAATCATATTGGTTCCTTGAATGGTTAATTTTTCTTCATTTACCATCCAATACATATCATCTATTTGTGTTTCATTACTCAGTCCATCAAACCCCCAGTCTATTTCAGGAGTCGCATGGCTATCTTTAGTGACTAATAATTGCCTATGAATGCCATTAACAGAATTAAAACCAATTCTAATTTTCATTCTATGATCACCATTATTAATGTCAGTAAAATTAGTGAACGGGTCTTTGGCAGCGACTCCCTCAGCGTGTGAGACTGTGTTGTCTTCTTTACCTCTAATGAAAATGGAGCCTGTACTTTCTCTTACAAAAGCACGCTGTCCGTTATTAAACTTAATGGTTCCTGTGTTTTCACCCGTAACAAAGAATCCTTGAGCTACAGGAATATAACGCCCTGGTATTTTTGTAGGGGTACCTCCAGTAGATACGTCTGGATCGCTTGTTCCTATTGAAGCAGAAGGCACGCCTCCAGATAAGTTGTATGTGGCATATCCGCCTTGATATTCTGCTAAAATGTGTGAACCACCACCCCAATGTTCCCAGAAATATAAGGTTCCTGTCGTATTACCAGTGCCATCTATTGTAGGGGCATTGTCTAATATAAATTGGTGTGCATCTAAGGCAGAAGCATAAGGGTTTCCTATTAAATAATCGTTACCAGCATTTATGTTTAAGTTAATGTCTCCATTGTGAGGTTTTCCTTCTATAATATAGTTTTGCTCTAAACTAGGAACACCTCCCGTATCGTTAACTCCTTTTAGGGTAAATCCTTCACCAGCTAATAAATTACCAGTACTTTTAACATGTTGCCATTCAGAATAATCATCACTAGTTAAGTTAGAGAATTTCCATATCCAATAATCGGCAATGCCTATAGGGGAACCGTTAGAACCATCATATCCAGTAGTAATAATATTAATGTTTTTAGGAGTAGCAGGATTAGTGCCATCAAAATAGATGTCTGGGAATTTATAACTGTTGTTATTAGAGGTGGTATTACTAATTCCAACTGGTGATCCCCAATAATTATAGGTGTATAAATCTTGCGTCCCTTGCTGATCTCTTTGTAGCGTTCCAGAACTCGTGACATCAAAATCACTACCTAGAGTTTGAATTAATTGTGATTCTCCTTCCAGATCTAATTGCCCATCTAAAGTCAAATAATGAGTAACTGTTAATCCATTACCTTCATTTGTGGCAGTATTACCAGTTACGGTTAATTTATTAGAGTCTATAAATAAACCTAAAACCGTTCTGTTATCTTGATTTATATTAGGTAAACCACTATTAGTCATTGAAATATTATGATTGGTTTCCACAATATTCCAGTTTACAGTTTGGTTAGGGTCTACTATAGAAGGCGATCCAGGAATGTATTGTTCATTACCATTAACCCATGTTGTTGTTGCATCCCAATCCCCATTGTTTAAAGATTTATAAGGAATTGGCGACGATTGGAATTCTAGAGTAAAGGTAGCAGGATCGGTTAAGCTTCCTCTATTTCCATTTCCAGAAACATCATTAAGATGCGTTCCTATATAAGAGTTCATAGAGTAGTAAGCTAATAACTTAGACCAATTTACGACTGCAATATCATTTTTAGTAATGGTATTGGGTACAAAAGCACCGTTTACAAATGTTGTATTTCTTCTAAGTTCCTGATTCATTACATAGCGTAATTGTTCTAAAGTAAGGGCATCGTCCCAAACTCTAATTTCATCGATATCACCCTTAAAATGGTCTCTCACATCGGCTTTATCAACATAAATTGCGCCAATAGCAAAGTCTGAACCATTAGGTGTTGGCGAGCTCATTACTTTAGTAGTATCTAGTATACCATCTATGAAAATACTAGCCGTAGTGCCATCGTAAATTACAGAGACATGATGCCAAATATTATCAGGAATTGGCGTATTAGATTGAATGCGACTTGCGCTTGTATTTCCAACTGAGAAACTCACATAATTATCGTTGGTTAAAAAGAATTTATAACCTTCAAAACCATTGTTTTTTGCAACAATTGTTTTATCTGAGGTTAATGCATTTGAACCTTCTGGTTTTACCCATGCCGAGGCTGTAAAACGACCAGAAAGATCGATTCTATTACCGATTAAAGTATAATTATCGACACCGTCAAAACCTAAATGTCTCGATTCTATTTGCTCGTGAGCGACTCCAAAGGTAAAATATTTAGTACCATCGAAATCATAAGTTCCTTCTCTTGTAGCTATTCCATTAAATGTACTAGGATCTAAAAATACCGTTTTTAAACTCGTCGTAAAATCTGGATCGTCTGCGACTAACATCACATAGGCATCATTTCCTACTAATGGCGGTAAGCCAGCTAAATCCGATTCAAAAAGAGACACTTCAACTGTTCCAATATCATTACCAACAGTTTCATTAATTTTCCATTTTCTATTCATTACATCTGTAACTGTAGTAATAATTGCAGGACCTAGATCGACTTTTATTGAAGCTGCCGACGAGTTGGTGTCCTTGCCATCATGACCCCATATTAAGAACTCATTGTCAGTATCGAAGGTATTATTGTTTAAATTATTGGTGAGCTCGGTGTTTTGTAACGACATGGAAACAATTGATGAATGATTCGCACTTTTCGACTGCTTCTGTGTTAAGTCTGATTCGTCATCTCTACCAATACCGGCAATATCAAAATTATAACCAATGTTGGCTGAAACATCCCAAATAACTTCATTATTGGAAGCTACATAATCTTGGCTAACGCCATTAACTCCTAATGTAATACCATATTTAATAGCTAAATAGGATTGAATTCTATTACGGTCTGGATTTTCATTATTTCTAGCAGAAAAAGTAATAATTTCTACCACTCGTCCATCGAGGCTACTCTTATACCCTTCACTTCGTCCAATCCAATATATAGAATTATCGATCGTACCAAATTGAGGCACCCCAACTTCAGTATTAACTACACTTACGTTATTATATAATAATTCATAACCATTGGTTGGCACATTGGCATTATGTCGCCCATTAATTATACCCACATTATCAAAAATAGTAGTGGTATAAGTTTCGGCAACGCCATAACCTCTTTGATCTATTGGTGGGTTATCATTTGGTGTGGTGCCATGGCAATAAGATAAAACTTCATTTTCAAACCTTACAGAGTAAGCTCCAAACCCTACACCACTTGCATCGGTTGCTTGTACCGTGGTATCTGCATCTCCACAGAAGATATCGAAAAAACCAGAAGAAGAACTAGCGGGTCTATTTGGTATCACAACTACATACATATCGTCTGTATAAAAACCACTGTCTCCTCTTAGGAATTGCCTATTGGTATCTGCATAAGTATAATCTATAGGATAAGTATTAAAATTATTGTTGAAATCTACCACCGCATTATAATTAACATTGGCATTAGCATTATCTCTATATATTGGCTCTTGACCAGGTAAGTTAACATAGGCATCATTATCTTTTGCTTGATCTACCCATAGTGATAATGCTTGTCCGTCTGTAGTACCAGCACCGTCATTTGCTTTGAGCCATAATTGTACGTTGGTTTTTACACCTCCAGGGCCTTCAGCCAGTGGAACGTCTCCAAAACCCTGAATCGTAAACGTATATGGGTTTTCATTGGCATCATTATTTGCAATGCTAATTGTTGCTGTTCTTACGCCATTTGAAGTCGGGTCGAAAAGGATATCAAAATTAGTGGCATTCCCCTGATTAATTGGAGTAGTCGGAGCTGCACTAACCGTAAAATCTGCAGCTGCAGGTCCCGATACTGTTACATATGGTGCAGGTCCTGTTAAATCTAGGGTTAATGCTCCAGAATTATTTATTGAAAACGTATGCGTTTTAGATCCTGAAACAACATCTATAGCACCAAAATCTGTATTATCTGTCGCTATTGGTGTTAAATCTCCACTATTTATGGTAATATTATTTCCGGTAACATTAATTTCTGGTTTAGGAGGGGTTACAGCTACTAATGAGATATTATCTATAGCCATATCACTTCTAAAATTATTACCAGTTGTACCACTAAAGCGGATTCTTACAGTTTGACCTATAAAAGTAGCTAAATTTAAATTCACTAAATTCCATGCGGCATTACTACCAGTTTGTACCTGTCCAGTCTGAGACCATAAATTTGTTGGGTAAGATAAACCTCCATTAGTACTAATGTCTACATCTAAGGTTCCCATATTTGCACCGTACATGTGGTAATAAAATGAAAATTGCGCAGAAATAGCATCTGTAAGTTCAAAACATGGACTTTCAATTATAGAGTTGTTACTATAATTATTTGAGGCTTCTGTATATAAATAAAAATTACCATCAGAGGCTGCATTTGGTCCTGTATTGGCAGATGGTGTTCCTAGGGTTCTTCTCGACCAATCGAATTCATCATTGGTGCTTTGCGTCCAAGCTCCAAAACCTGTTTCAAAACTTTCGGTGTATGGAAAACTATCTACAGTAGCACTGCAGTTTCCATTACATCCACCAGAAACATTAAAGTTTAATCGTGTTCCTGCTGTACTGGCACTAGCTCCAGAATTTGTTAAAACGACTGTTCCACTAGATGTAACGGTTATATTTGATGCATCGCCATTCCAACCATCATCAAAAGTATCGTACATAATAATGTAATAGTTAGTACCGTCTGGAATACAATTTAGGCTTAGCGTGTTTGCATAAGCGTTATTTATGCCACCTGTATATCCATTGTCTATAGTGGCTATTAAAGCATCGTTTGGGTCGTAAATTTCTGCTCTATTTTCTGAAGACCATTGTGGCCAATTTACAGCTATTTCGACATAAGATGTTTGCGCATTTGAATAAATTGCTATTAAAGAAAAAACAATAATAAATAGTTTGTTTTTTTCCCTAATAGATAATAAATTCCTTAGGGTAGAATTTTTCATAAGTAGATGTTTTAGTTTTTGGGAACTAAGGGATAATAGTAGCTTTCGCTTATCTCAAATATAATTTCATATTCTCTGAAATGCAAAATTAATCGATGAAATACTTATAAATTTAAGAGTTTTTATTAAATAAGGTGAGTTCTACCTAAGAAAATTTACATCAGTCAGTGATTTTCAATCGAAAATGGTATCGAAGACCAGTAAATTTTCAATCAAAAACCTAATTCGATACCATTTTTCTTCGTTTCGCTTTGAAAAATTACTACCATAACGTGTTTTATAACTATCTGTTTTTAAGTAATTAATGCTAATAAACACCAATCTTTTATTACTGTATGGAACAGGTAGTAGAATTGCTTTAAAGCACTCATTTAAGTAGCTAATATGATTTTTTAATGGTCTACCGAAAGTTTAACGTAAAATTTGATGTGAAGCTGCCGTAGAATTCCTGGCTGTTTGAGGTGGCGAGTTACTGAAATTCAAGCGTCTAGGGAAAAATTTAGTTAAACTTTCATAAGCCTAGCCTTTTTTGTTTCTTTTTAATGAAAAAAAGAAAAGAGGACTGTTTTTTTAGTGATGGCTGTAGTCGAAATTCTATAACTATTTTCCGTCAAATTCCTACGCTAAATAAAATTTTTATCTCAAGCCTCAATTTAACGGCTTTTTCATTCTAAATCCTTAGATCGAACACATGTTAAATAAGATAATATATTTAATAAATATAGCCTAAGTCTTTGTCATTCAATTAAA
Organism: uncultured Flavobacteriaceae bacterium; assembly: GCA_937937185.1. Classification (GTDB taxonomy): domain Bacteria; phylum Bacteroidota; class Bacteroidia; order Flavobacteriales; family Flavobacteriaceae; genus JAHDGB01. The sequence continues at coordinate 2,721 of CALDCO010000241.1, read as the reverse complement.
TATTTTTTTGTTTAATTTGAAGCAATAATACCAGTTTTGATTTAAAAATACTTAAATAAAATACAGCTATTTTTTATTTAGGCAAAAAAGAAATCGAAGATTCATGAACGCTTTAAGAGAAAAATATAAAACCGTGAACTAAAATGCAAGCATAGCTTAGCTACGGTTAAATTTTATTTTGAAGCATAAATGAAAAAGGGCAAATTTTAATGAGTATTTTTAAGTCGGAAATGGTATGAGATAATGCTTGTTAATATATAGCTAAATCAATATAAAATAACACCAATATTCATAGAAAAAACTTATATTTTTGCGTTAAAAAGCTCGGTATAGCTAAGGCTATACCTGTGTTTTTTGCCTTAAGCTCTAGTTTTTTTCTTTATAAATCTTAAGTGACATTTTACATTGGTTTAGCTAAACCCACAAAAAAGCCGACTATTTTAAAAAAATAGTCGGCTTTAATTAAGTAATGTTAGTTAGGTAGGTTAATCGATTAATACTTTTTTGGATATTTCACCTTTTTCGGTTTTTAGTTTTACAATATAATTACCTGAGCTTATCGCTTTTAATTTAATTTCACTGTGTTCTATTGTTTCCACATCATCGAATTTAACAATAGATTGTCCTAGAATGTTAAATAATTCAACACTTTCGAGTACTTCTAAGCTAGGGTTATTTATCACAATTGCATTATTAGCATTAGCGTAGTAAAGCTCTATATTAGTATCTAATGCTTCAATATTATCGTTGTCTAATACAATAGCACCATTCATAAATACGATTTCAAATCGAGTTAAATATTCTCCAGCTAACAAATTAATAGTGTAGTCACCAGCTCTTAAGTCTTGATATACCTCTGTTTCTTTATCATGTAAGTAAATTTCTAATTCATTAGGAACGTTTATTAAATCGTCTATTGTAAATGTATTATCACCAGAATCTCTAGTATGTACGCCCAATGGGAGTTTTACGTATTTATTGACTACGTCTATACCTTGAATTATAAATTTTTGATTATCTATCATCCAATACATGTCATCAATTTGGTCTTCGGTAAGTTCGCCATCAAATCCCCAATCAATTCCAGGAGTTGCTCTACTGTCTTCAGTGAGTAATAGCTGTCTGTGTAAGCCGTTAATTGAATTAAACCCAACTCTTATTTTCGTTCTATTGTCTCTAGAACTACTAGCAGTTGGTGCATTTGGATTGCCTTTTCTAACAAAAATAGAACCAGCACCTTCTTTTTCGTAAAAACGTTGTCCGTTATTAAACTCAATAGTTCCAGAGTTTAGACTCGTAACAAAGAACCCTTGCGCTACTGGTATGTATTGACCAGGCGTTTTAGTCGGCGTACCACCTGTGCCAACGTCTGGATCATTACCAGAAGCAGGTGCACCACCAGAGAGATTATAAGTTGCATAACCCCCTTGATATTCACTTAATACATGTGAACCACCACCCCAGTGTTCCCAGAAATATAAGGTTCCTGTTGTAGAGGTGCCGTTATCATTAATAAATTGGATGGCATCAATTGCAGAAGGATAAGGGTTACCAACTAGGTAATCATTTCCTGAATTAATACTTAAAGTAATGTCGCCATTGTTAGGTTTTCCATCGAACACGTAATTTTGTTCATTAGAAACTGCACCACTAGTATTACTAACCCCTTTAAGGGTGAAGCCTTCACCAGCTAATAAGGTTCCTGTGCTTCTAACATGTTGCCATTCAGAGTAATCATCACTAGGCAAGTTAGAGAATTTCCATATCCAGTAATCTGCTAATCCAATAGGCGACCCATTTGTACCATCAAAACCGCTCGTTAAAAAACTAATGGTTTGAGGTGATGCAGGGTTAGTACCATCAAAGAATATATCTGGCACCGTATAACTGTTATTATTAGAAGTTGTATTACTAATGCCTACAGGAGATGCCCAGTAATTATAGGTGAATAAATCTTCTGTTCCTTGTTGGTCTCTTTCTAGAGTACCAGAACTTAAGACATCAAAATCACTACCTAAGGTTTGAATTAATTGCGATTCACCATTTAAGTCTAATTTGCCATCTATTCTTAAGTAATGACTTACAGTAAGTGCATTTCCTGTTCTAGAAGCTGTAGACCCATTAACCGATATGGTGTTTGAATCTATAAATAAGCCTAAAACTTGTCTTTGGTATCCTAATATCGTTTCTGTATTAATACTAATATCATGATTTGTGCGCACAATATTCCAATTCACTGGGGTTGCATTATCTATTATAGAAAGTGCATTTGGTATTGTTTGTACCGTATTGTTTAACCAAGTAGAAGCAGTAGACCATGAACCGGCAGCAGCAGACTCATAAGGTAGAGGTGCGGTTTGAAAATCTACCGTATTTAGGTTCCTTAAGGCACCAATAATGTCGTTTCCAGACTCATCCTTAGTATTAGTATAAGTATATCTTGTCATCGGATAATATCCTGCTAATTGATTCCATGGAATCGCAGCAATATCATTTCTAGTAATCGCCGTTGGTAATACGACACCATCTGCCATTCCAGCGTTATCCTGAATTTCTTGATTCATAACATAACGTAGCTGATCTACATTTAGCTCAGTATCCCAAACTCTTACTTCATCAATGTTTCCTCCAAAATAAGCTGTAGGTGTATTTTTACCCGCAGCTGCGATGTAAAAAGATTCGTTTGTAGCTAAAGGGGCAGGTAAATTAGCATTGGTATCT
>CALDCO010000240.1 GCA_937937185.1 uncultured Flavobacteriaceae bacterium | reverse complement strand
AGAAAAGGTTTTCAATGTTGTTTCTGTAAACCCAAGCTTTACTAAACATTTATTATAACGTTCAATTAATTTCCCACTCACCGAAATAAGTTCACTTCTATATAAATTTGCTTGTTTTAGTTTTTGCATTTTTTTACCTCTGATAAAGCAATACTTTATTTTTTTAATCCGCTTATTTGTTTAATCCCGCTGGAATAATTACTAACAAGGCAGCATATACAAAGGGAATGTAATATTTTATAATTGCTTTCTTCATTTAAATCACTATGACTTCTCAAAAGTCTCTCTTGCCTTTAAATCGATATTCATTTGGTTTATCCTAGCATCAACTTTTCGTTTAAAATCGGTATCGGCGATGGTCGCTACATTATCTAAATAACGTACGACTTCTTGCCTTCTAATTTCTGAAAAATCTAAACCCTTCATATTCGCTTTCATTAGCTCTTGAAGCATATTGAATTTGGTCTCATAATTCTGCTTAAAATACACCTCGGGGTTATCGAACCAATCTTGCTCTAAGTCAAAATCGGTTAATCTTAACGATATGGCAGATTGAATGTTTCTTACATCTCTAGAGGAGAAAAACGGAAAAATCTTCTGAATCTCTAAGTAGAGATTTGAAAAAAACTGATGCTCATTAGTCTTATGACGTTTCTCTGCTTTATCGTAAGCTTCTAAAACTCTGGCTTCTGATGGTTTTTCGACACTACTTAAAATATCGCCCATATTCTTTGCCAAACCTTGATCTTGTAAAAAGGTATAATTAGAAGGTGATTTCATATTTACAAAATCGGGCATCGTTTCTTGAAGTTTTCGCCACCATAAATGATCTTGATCTAAAAAGTCGTGCGCTGTTCTAGCTCCATCAATTTTAAAACGGCCTTGAACCCGAGAAATGACGGCCTTATCTAACATTTCTGGCAAGTTGGTAAACAGCCCTATCGAACTGTTACCATAATTTACAGCATAAGCCCCTTCTGTATATCTTAGAAATACGCCAATAACTTCCTTTACACCAGCAGACACCCCTTGAGCAGTTCGTTCTTGCAAATTGTTTTCGGCATCATCAATGGGCGCAAAAATTAACTTTGAAGGATCTTGCATCGGTTTCATCCATTCTACCATTTTTTCGGCAGACCCGCCTTGAAAAGTACTTATTAAAGTATCTGGCATAGGATGAAATAAGAATGGAATCTCTAACTGATCGCAATGTTCCTTTAATCGCGTTGCAATAGCCGCTATAAGCATACTTTTGCCCGTTCCGGGGATTCCGTAACCCATAAAAACAGGCATAAAACCTCCTAATTCTTGAAACGGGTTCTTTTTGGCCTCAAAATCGTAACTGAGCATGCGCTCTGTTAAACGGCGTGCAAAATGTTTAGCATCTCTATTTCCTACAATTTGTTCGAATTGAATTTTATTAAATTCTATACTCTTAGCCGTGCCAGAAAACACATTATTCCATCCAGAAATCGCAAACTCCGAGTTTTCTAACTTATAGGTTCTGTCTTCAATAGTTTCGACATATTCTAAACTACTTTTACGCAACTGTATTTCATCGATTAAGGCTTCAAAATACACCACAGTAAAATCTACAACATCCTTATCCCTCTTAATAATGTCTGGATGCCCTAAATATTTATCGAAATAAAATAAACTGCAAGCTGTTCCTTTTAACGGAGATATAAAAGAGACCTCAGGAATGCCAGCGAATTTTTGTTTCATCACGCTTAAATCATCTGAAGCATAGGGCTTTAAATTATATAATATGGTATAGGCAGAGGCAAATAACATAAAAGCAGTAGCGGTTTGCATTTTACTTTCATATTCTCGTTTTCCGTTACTATCTAAAGCCGATCTGCGCTCATGTAAACCAGACAATCCCGACGAATCGTAATAACTGTCTTTAATCCAAATCCCGAGCGCTAAACCTTCTTGAACAGCATATAGGGTTTGGTTTAATTGAAGTGGAATCGCAATGGAGTCTGGCAGTAATCGCTTTTTTAAAGCCAAGATTGTTTTAGAAACCGAGGTCACCTCAACAGAACCACTGCCATTATTTGCTCGCGACAAATACAATAAAATAGACTCTTGCTTGGCGTCTTTATCTTTACTTTTTGCACGCTGCCCTTGCTCCCATTGAACACTTTTTAAATACCCACTGGCTTCATCGCGAAGTAAGTCTAATTCATTTTGCTTTATTGGAAAAGTTGAGTTGTGTTCCATAATTTGTAGTAATCAGTTAGCAGTATTCAGTTAGCAGTATTACTCTACTCTTCCCACTCTACTAGATTAGTTTTTATTTTACACCGAATTTCTCGGGATTGATTATCATATAATTTAGAAGCTTTCCAACTTCTTCACTTTTTCTTTGTAATTCTTCTTTTTGTTCTTCTGAAATATATTTACACGATATAGCAAATTCACTTTATTTTAAGTTCAGAAATTTGAATAGGCGGTTTTGCTAAACGGTTCATTATTTCTGGGTTTTTATTGTATAATAATTGAATGACTCTATGTGGTGCAAAAACATAACTTTGCGGTATTGGCGAACTCCATTTTTGAAGTGTTTGTTTACTAAAATACCCGCCTTCGGTAAATGTGCTTCCAGAAAACACTTCATCTATTTTTAAAGATAAGGCATAGGCTTCTATAGGTATTTCCTTTTTAGCAATGCTTTCTAAAACAGTATGTGTTAAGAGGTTTTCATCCTTAGCAAATACATTATGAAAAGGCCCCAAATCGATTCGCTTTATTTGTTTGGGGTTAATATTTTTTATACGTTTGTCTATCGTATATGCCATCGTATCTATAGGCATTTCTCGGTCTGCAACATTTTTTAATACCTCATATATGTCTTCCTTTTCTTTGTTAGGATCTTTCCCATCGTAATTAAAATACATAAAACAAATAAAAGGACGATTATGAGATACATCGTAAAAACTCCAACTAATCATATAATTTCCCTGACCCCGATCTGTGATTTTAATCATTTTACCTTGAACAAAACGATTAAAAATATATTTTTGTTCTACAGAAGTATAGTACACAATCGAAGCTGCTTGAAACAATTTATCTTTTCGAACAGGTTCTTTTTTTCTTAATAACTGATCTAAAAACTCATTTTGTAATTCGCTAATGTCTTTTAACTTATTAATGTAGTTATCGCGTAATGATAAATCATTGAATAAATAGCGAAACTCTAAATAATTAGGAAACCCTGAATTGGTTAAATCAACTTTCATGTTGTCTTCTTCATCATACATATATTTTATACGCATGGCCTCTATAGAATACAAAAGCAAATCGCAATACTGCTTAAAGAAAGTCATTTCTTGTTCATTGCATAAACCATTTTCGCCAACAGCAATAATAAGTTCCTTTAGAGCAAAATCTACTTTTTTATGATAGAATACATATTGCTCTTTAGAATCTAAAACTGCTGAATCTAATGGCGTTACAATGTGGTTTATGGACATCTTTTTTAATACTAAGCGTTGGCTTATCCAGAATAGACCTCACAGATTTTAACCCCGACACTTCGGGGTTGAGAGGTCTTTGATAATTATTTTATGATAGCAAATCGTCATCTCCAGAATCTGGTTCTGGTTTACCAGCCGGTTCTCCACCTTCTCCACCTCCTGAAGGGGCATTCGCATCGGCAGCGTAATAATCTTCAAAAATTTCTTTCATATCGATACCATAACGTTCTGCGAAATTCTTTTGAATGGATTTGTCTTTCGTTCTAATTTCTTGTAACGCTTCGGCATAACTTCCATAAACGCCTTGCATAACTTTTTCATGAACAGGAATGTTATCCATCATTTCTTGTCGTGCTTTAGCACTCGCGGTATGCATGGAAGCCAGTGTTTCTCCAATATGCTCATCGGTTTTTACACCCAAATGTTCTAAAATGGCTGCAAATTCTTGATCTGTCCTTGCTTTTAAAGCCACGACATAACCATCGTAATATTTTAAACGCTCATCGGTATCACTTTTTAATTTCGCACGGTGGGTTTGTAAATTAGAACGTAAAGAGGTTAATACTTTGATGGTTAAATTGTGTTTATGCACAAAACTGTCTTTAGACGCAGCAAGTGTGGTATAAGCATTTTTAAGACCTTCTAACTCTTCCACTTTTTGTTCTAAGGTCGTCACTTTAGACAAGGCTTCAGAATACGCAGAAGATTGCTTATCTGCCACTTCTTCTAATGCTTGCCTTGCTTGTTTTAGTAAGGCATATTGCTCTTCTAATTTTGCTTCAGTTTCTTTTTTCTTTTCTAAAGCTTTGGTATGATTTTTAGAAGCTTCAACAATGGCGTCTTTTAATTTTTCTTCCACTTCTTTAATCTCTACCTCACGATTTTTTAATCGTGTAACAGCAGCTTGAGATTTATAAGATAATTCACTTAATAAGGTTTGTACATCGGCACTTTCAATACGTTCTTGAAACATTGCTTTGGCCTTATTATCGGCACCAGAACGAACTTTCTCTGCTTCTTTTAAAGCCTGTTCCGCTTTTGCAATTTTGCTTTTTCTACCCCATAAGTTATTCCACCAAGTATCTGGTTTTTTCTGCGCATCTTCTAATTCTATTTTTGCACGATCTAAGGCTTTTTGGGCATCATCGATCACTTTTTGTTCCGTTTCATTAAGAGAAGAAAACCGCTCGAACAAAATACCTACTTCGTCTTGATAATCGGTTAAATCTTTAATGGCATCTAACAGGGTTGTTCTGTCTTTTTCAGCCATATGCACCACGTCATCGAGCGTTGCATTCAAAATTTTCTGACGGCTCTCCGGATCATCTTCTTGTGCCAATTTAGACTTCATGGTGTCTATTGCTTTGCCCCAATTAACATCTACTTTTTCAGTTTTTTCGTTGGAATTTGTTTCTAATAAATCAAAATCATCAGACATATGCTATATTTTTTTGGTGATTGAACTCTTTGGATTAGCAATTTCGACAAAAAAAATTAGTTGCCGAAATATTTGCCTACACTTTATGAGTATAAAAGTTTTTTAAAATGTTACATTTTAAATTTTAAGTACCAACTTATTCTGGATAAGGTGTCCTTGTATTTTTAAGTCATTTCTATTCTTAAAAATTGTACAAAAAGGTAAACCATTAGTTATCAATTAAAAAACTAAGTTTAAATCGCGAAATATTTTTATTAGCTATTATTTTTTTACTATATTGCAATAATTAAAACCCCAAATAACAACCCAAATTATGACCTCAAATCTTCAACTTACATTGATGGTTCTCGACGAGACCGCAATCAAATCTGTATTATCTTCGCAAAATTCAATAGATTCTTTAAATCGATTGACAACGATTATTAATATTACATTTATACCACTACTCATTATTTTAATTTATGCTTGCTATCTGTATTTATCTTTAAAAAACAGAAAACTCGATAACATTAATATCTCTGAATGATTAATAAGTGAGCATAATCAAATAGTCTTTTGTATCATTTAAAAACCTGATTTCGGTCTAAAGGTTTGGCATTAAAAAATCGTCAAATTGAGGTTACGGTAAAATTTTATCTACGTAGAAATTTGATATAAGATAATGATAGTATTTCTGTAGCCTCCTTAATACACTAGTCTCAGACTCATTTAAATTTTCTTATATAGAAATCACGTTACAAAGGTAATTTCTATGACTTTTTTGTCCCTTTTTGGCATTTAAGTGGTGTAGAAGTTTACCTTACCAACTTTTTATATTTAATGCGTTTAGGCATTAAATCACCACCAAGACGTTTCTTCTTATTCGCTTCATAATCTGAGAAGCTTCCTTCAAAGAAATAAACCTGAGAATCGCCTTCAAAAGCTAGAATGTGCGTACATATTCGATCTAAAAACCAACGGTCGTGACTAATAACAACTGCACATCCAGCAAAATTCTCTAAACCTTCTTCTAGGGCTCTTAGTGTATTAACATCTAAATCATTAGTAGGCTCGTCCAGAAGTAATACATTGCCTTCTTCTTTAAGGGTCATTGCTAAATGCAAACGGTTACGTTCCCCGCCTGAAAGTAATTTCACTTTTTTATTTTGCTCACTG